>JADLHE010000108.1 GCA_020848965.1 Saprospiraceae bacterium | reverse complement strand
CGCCCACTACCACGGCGACCAAAGCACCGGGAACGGCTTTCAGGTTCTTCAGGGCGGGCACTTTGTTCCAAGTGATGAGGATGCCGAGCGATACCAACGAGATGATGATAGCGCCCAAATGCGAGAAATTGATGGCATCAAAAATGGCCGAGAATGTGTTGTGGCCCGTTTTGTTTTCGATGAAAAAAAAGTCGCCTTCATGGTCAATATCGTAACCGATGGCGTGTGGCAATTGCTTTAAAATGATAATGATGCCAATGGCCGTCAACATTCCTTCGATGACGTTGGAAGGCAGGTAGTTGGAGATGGTGCCTGCCTTTAAAAAACCCAGCACCAACTGCATAAGGCCAGCAATGACCACTGCCAGCAAAAAGGTTTCATAGCTTCCTAAACTCGTGATGGCTGCCAGCAAAATAGCCGTCAAACCTGCTGCTGGCCCAGAAACACTCAATTGGGAATGGCTCAAACTGCCCACGACGATGCCGCCAATGACGCCCGAAATTATTCCAGCAAACAACGGCGCACCACTGGCCAATGCAATGCCAAGGCAAAGGGGCAAGGCCACCAAAAAGACCACCATGCCCGACATGGCGTCCGTTTTTAAATGCTTTAAGTAGGATTGCATATTAACTTGAGTTTGGTCACAAAATCCTCATCAACGCAGTATCAGCTTCACTGCATCCAAGGCTGTTTGAGTACAATACTTATTCCTAAAAGTTTATGCAAAAATAGGTGATACCCCGGCCTAACATAGGCTCGGCAATGATTCTAATCGCATCTTAATCCGTTCTAATCTCGTTTTAATCCCAATAATGAGATTTACATGAGAATGCCATTTTCTGGCAATACCCTAGGCGGGAGTTCGGTTTCACCCAGCATTTCCCGAAGGTCTATCTCGATATTGCGGCAAAGCGCCGTCATTGGCACATCGTTGATGAAGTTCTCGAAGGGGTCTTCGCTGTTGTCGCCGACGAGTTCCATCGTCATGAAAATCCAAGAAATGAGCACGCTGAACGGCACGACAAGCCAATCGTAGCCTTCGCCCATTTTATGGAACTCACCCACCAGCGACAATGGCAGCAGCAGAATGAAAATCCAAGTAAAAACCTTGCTGAAATAACTGTACTGGCGGGGCAGCGGCGTGTTCTTGATGCGTTCGCAACGACCTTGCTCGGCATAAAAGTCCTTGAGGCTGGCCATGAGTTCCATGTGGCGGAAATCTTCTATGACACAGGCTTTTTCCATCAAATATTTAAGGTCTTCGCCCTGCCTGCGCAAGATTTGGGCGGGCATGTTTTGCACGCAGATGAGGTCTTCGTAGTCTTTTTCCGTCAAAAACGGTTTGACATCTTCGTCCCAATGCTTCCGCTCCGGGCTGCCTGTCTGGTAGCGGCGCACGGCTCCGTGGTAGTTTGGCGAGAAGGATGACGGCTTGCGGAGGTGCAACCGCAAGGCATTTATCCAAGCCAGATGCCTGAATATCAGTCGCTTGTGAATTTCGTGAAGTTCGGCATCGCTCAACTGGCTGTTTTTGTGAAAATTGGAGACATAGCTGAGCACTTGGTTGCCCCAGTTGCGGCTCCCGTTCACGATACCGCCCCAAATGGTCCGTGCCTCCCAAAAGCGATCGTAGCTCTGGTTGTTTTTAAAACCGAGGTAAAATGCCACGGCCACGCCGATGGTGCCAAGCGGCGCAAACGGTAGGGATACATTGACATCGTGCTCATGGAGCCAATGGTGTGCAAGCATCCACAAGCTGCTCCAAGCAGTGAACAACAGTAGGTATTTCCATGCGAATAGCAGGACGATTTTCCAGTGGATATTGCGACGGATGTACATGATTGGGTTATTGGCTATTGGCTATTGGCTATTGGCAGTTGGCCATTGGCTGTTGGTAGCTAACAGCCAATGGCCGACTGCCTCCTATTTACAAGCTACTTTCGTCATCGGCCTCCAAGTCAGCTTCGACGCATCCTTGATTTTCAGGATTCCGCCTTCGCCTTCGGTGAGTTCTCCCTCGCCTTCCTGGATTTGGTCGCCAGTGAGCTTGAACACCTTTTCTTCCTGTTGGTTGGAACCTTCGATGACGTAGTCATAGGTCACTTTGAACAGGTCGCCTTCTTGTTTTCCTGTGATGGTTCCATGCGCACCATCTTTTTCCCAAGGTGCCCAGTCGTAGGAGCCAGTAACGGTGCCATCGGCAGCGATGGTCAAGCTGAGCGTGGTGCTGTCTTTACCTTCGGCAATGAGGTAGCACATGCCTTGTGCAACAGCAGGTTCAGCCACGGGGGCAGTGGCGGTGGTGTCTGCGGCGGCGGCTTCTGTTGTTTCGGTAGAGCCTGAGCTGTTGCATGAAGCAAGCGTCAGCAGGCAGGCGGCAATAATTAAAAGGTTTTTCATTTGATGAATTTTGAAAAATGATGAATTTGCGGGGCAAAGGTAATTTTGGGAGCAAGACCTAGTGCTGTGCCATGCGGCCATTCTCAGATTTTTTTTAACCCTTGCTTAACACATTGCGCATGCAACGGAATGCCACCTTGCGGCGTTATCGAACTACAAGCCTAAAACCAGCTATATCATGAAAAAGCTAATCTTTCTATTTGCAATTGCAGCACTGCCCGTTCTTGTTCAAGCGCAGAAATTGGAGGGCCTCAGGGGAGCCTTGGAAAACGGCAGCTCCGGCGGAAACGGGAACGGCAGCGGTGACGGCGGTGGCCGTGGTGGCAGCCGTGACCTCTTTTGGGCCGATTTTTTCTTCAATATCGCCCTTCGACCCACGTGGTGGCTGCTCTTCCGTGGCCCCAACGAAATGCCGCCCAATGCGGTTGGTTACAATGATTATCCCTACGCCGACGATGAAAACGGCCTCTACCTTCCGCTCGATATGGACAATGAAAAGCGGATGGCCCTCCAAATAAACGGGCATTTCCAATCGGACGAAGACGCTGTTTTTGGGGGTTATTTCCAGACCAAATGGTCGCCAAACCGTGCGCTCAGCCTCGAAGTCAACCATTTGCAATTGTTTGAGACCCTCGATGCCCCCAACAGCGCCGATGAAACCACCGACCATTTTTCCATCACCAATTTCAGTTTCGGCTACAACCGGGTGCACCACTCAAGGTTCCAACTTTGGTGGGGCGGTGGCCTGATGCTGCTGAACCCCGGCAAGGAGTCACTGCTGTACGGCAGCCCCACGCTGAACATGGGCCTGACTTGGTACATCAAGCGTCCATTGAGCCTTTATGCGGACGGCCAAATCGGCTTTCCCAACGGCGTCTATGCCCGCCAGCACCAAGCCCGTGTGCAGGTTCACCTCAAGCGTTACATGATTTATGCTGGCTACCAAGGCACAAAAGTTGGCGACGTCAGCATACCAAGCGCAGCCCTTGGCGCTGGGGTTTGGTTTTAATGGTTCAACATTTTAGTTGCAAACCCCTTATTTTTGCCCCGGCTTAGCTACGCTGGCTAATGCCTTATTATCTCATCAACTAATTTTCAATTCATGAAAAACGCAATTAAAATTCTCTCCTTGCTCACGCTCGTGCTGTTCGCAGCTTGCAAAAAAGACGAAAGCACCAAAAGCAGCAGCGACATCGAGGGCACTTGGAAACTGACGTTTATGTCTTGCGACGATGGCCAAATCACCACAGAGGCTGGGGGGATAGCCAGCTCAGGTACTTTTACCGCATCCGGCAAAGACTACAACGCCACCGTAAACTTCAAGGCAGACGGCACTTTCACCAGCAGCGGCTCCTACACGCAAGTGATGTCCTTGACTGTTGATGGGTTTGAGCAGACCCTTGAAACACCTACCAGTGATTTCCTCGAAAATGGCACTTATACTTTTGATGGCACAACGCTGACCACGACCGTCGATGGCGAGAGCGGCAGCGGAGAAGTGACGGTTTTAACGGATACCAACCTAGAAATGGAGGTCAAAATTGACAAAACGGACGATTTTGGCGGCCAAGGCTCTTCTACCACGAAAGCCACGTTTATCTATAAAATGGAGAAGCAGTAAGGCTTCACTGTTTCAAAAAATATCACCAGGATGGTGGCGGCAATGTTTGTGTCGCCACCATTTTTTTTGGCGGTATATGGGCAATTCAAAGGATAATGTGCTCCTTTGGTCAAACATTCTATCCAATGAAAACAATTTATTGCTTCGCAACAATTTTACCCGCCTTCCTTGTGGCCTGCAAGCCACAACAGCATCCGTCAGAAACAGACCAAGCGCCAAAGCTCGTTTCTTATTTTAAAGCCATGCCCTTGGCCGACACCCTGCACCTAGAGGTGAATGTGAATGGCGAACCTGAGGCCCCGGCAGACACCATTCCATCCAACCTTTTCTTTGCTGCACTTGATACGGCTTGGCTGAAGGAAATAGAGCACGTGGCCGCTCCCGGCGAGGCGTTGGTCTATGCTAAAGGGCATTTCCCCATTGCAAAAGAATATGAAGGACTGCTCGTGGAAGTACATCAAAACTGGTTCAAGCACCAATCATTGCTGGTTTTTGACCAGCAACGCCAAGCCTTCACCGACCGTCAAACCGTGGCAGAATGGTATGGTGGCGAGAGTGGCCAAATACTCACCGGAAGTTGGCTTTTTGATTATGATGGTGACGGCAACAAAGACCTCGTGCAGCGTGAAATCGAGCACTGGATGAAGATGGACGAGCAGGGCGAGCCTATTGAATCAACACAGGAGTCGGGGCAATTGATGCTTTTTAAAAATGGCCGTTTTACCCCATCGTCGCAGGTCGATTCCGCTTCATTGACCAACCGGTTCAAGATAAAAACGGTTTGGTAGCCTAATTGGCTCAATGCCATGGAGCCATTTATTTTTCAAACTCAACAATGTACTCTGAGCAATAGCGGCCTAGGTCGGAATATTTGAAGAACAGCCTTGCCTTTTTGCCAAGCCGAAGGCAGGTTCGTTTCTCGGCAATGTCTTCGGGCGTGTTCATGGGCTGCAACGAGGGGTACCACATCGTATGGCCAGGCTTGTCCACCAACAGTTGGGGCTTCGTCCAATCCTGTGAGTTATTACCCTCGTCAAGATTTGCGTGGGGGTTAAAAGAGATATAAAGGTCGCTGCCAACCCACGATTGCCCACGTACCCGCCCCATCAGCATCACCCAGCAATTTAGGTAGGTATTCCAACTAACGGAAGGGCCCCAATGGAAGCCGCCAGTTGGCGACGAGGCTGGCCCTCCGCCCGCTTCTTTTGGGATTTTCAAGCGCTCCACTGGCTTGCCAATACCGTCCCAAGGCGCATTGAAGCCGCTTCCATCCCAACGTTTGGCCTTGCCTTGTGGGTTTTCGAGGTCGGCAAGGGCAATCCGTGCCACGCTGATGCACTGCCCGTTCCATTCGGTGTCGGAATCATAAGTTTCGGCCTTGTACTCGCCCGGATAGCCGTATTCGCCATAAAAAAGGTACAAATACTCGCCAACTGCTACGGCGGAGGGGTCGCCCACACCACCTGCAAAGGTTTTTGAGGTGTTGTGTGGCTTCAAAATCATACGGGGCTGCTTGTCTTCGAGGAAAAGCCCCTTGTTCTCCCAGTTCCAGCCACCATCCGTTGATTTCATGATGCCTATCCGGCAAACAGCAGCCGGGGTAATACGTTCGGTAAGTCCTAGAGGCCAATCCTTGTCAATATAGCCCTCGCCCGTTGCCGGGTTGAAAGGCAGGGTTTCTGGGTAGTTTTCATTGTGATAAACAGCATAAAGCGTGCGACCAGCCGTATCTTTTGGGTCTTGGTAAACGGTCTCAAACCAAACGGCACCATGCAGGCCCTCGGCACCGATTTTGGCGTTTTGCGGTAGCCGTGGTGCTATATAAGCGGACGCCGGATTGCTGAAGGCTTCATCAGCGTGCTTGCCACTCGAAAACTTTAGTTCTTTGGCGGCACCCCAAACGGGGTCTTCTCCATACTTGCCCGGAAAAATCCTGAAAGTATCTCCGACCCATACTTCTGCCATATTGCAGTCCACAAAATTGTTGAAGCGAAAAGTGTCCGTTTGAATCAACTTAAAACTGGGCGTTTTTGAAATCGGCGTTGCCTGTGGTTCTTTGCTGCCCTGCTTGCAACCAAAAGCGGTGAGAAGCAGGCAAGAAGAAACGACGAAAAAGGTAGAAGTTTTCATGCGGCAAAATTTATGTTTCGAATGAGCGGCAAAGTTTGAATCAAATTCGTGGTTTACAAGCAATTGATAGTGAAAAATTTGACTTCATGGTTTTTTGGCTGACTTTTTCCCAAATAATCTACATTTGACCCAAACAAAATCACTTCTATCATGCCGAACATCAACGGGAAAGCACAACAAGAACGCACCTACGACGCCATTGTCGTGGGCAGTGGCATCAGCGGCGGATGGGCTGCAAAAGAACTCACCGAGAAGGGACTCAAGGTTTTGATGCTCGAAAGGGGCAAGAACATGGAGCACGTCACGGGCTACAAAGGGGCGCTGAATAACCCTTGGGACGTGAAAAACCGGGGTATGATACCCAAGGAAATCCTCGATGAACACCCCGTGCAGAGCCAATGCTACGCCTTCCAGGCCGACAACCAATATTTCTGGGTCAACGACAAAGAGAACCCCTACCAACAAGACAAAACCTTCAACTGGCTGCGGGGCGATCACCTCGGCGGGCGCTCCCTCACTTGGGGCAAGCAAAGCTACCGCTGGAGCCCGATGGACTTCGAGAGCAACGCCCGTGACGGCCACGGTGTGGACTGGCCCATACGCTACAAAGACCTCGAAAAATGGTATGACTATGTGGAGGGATTCGCTGGCATCAGCGGCAACAGGGATGGATTGGCACAGTTGCCCGACGGCAATTTCCTGCCTGCCATGGAAATGAACTGCCTCGAAACCCATACCGCCGAAGCCATCAAAAAAAATTGGAACGACCGCCGAATGATTATAGGTAGGGTAGCACACCTGACCAAGCCGAAGGAGCACCACCTGAAACTGGGCCGGGGCCAATGCCAGCTCCGCAACCGCTGCCATTGGGGTTGCCCCTATGGCGCCTATTTCAGCAGCCTGTCGGCAACGATTCCCGCAGCAAAGGCCACTGGCAACCTCACCATCCGCTCCGATGCCAATGTGAGCGAAGTCATTTACGATGAAAAAACGCAGCGGGCCACGGGCGTGCGTTTCATTGACCGGAAAACCAAACAAACTGAAGAGTATTTCGCCAAAATAATCTTCCTCAATGCCAGTACCATCGGTACCACCTTCGTGCTGCTCAACTCTAAGAGCAACCGCTTCCCCAATGGCTTCGGCAACGACAGCGGCGTCATCGGGCATTACCTGATGGACCACCACTTTATGGCAGGCGCTGCTGGCGATCATGATGATTTCAGCGACCAATATTGGTCGGGCCGCAGGCCCAATGGCATCTACGTGCCCCGCTTCCGCAACCTGCCCAGCAAGGAACAGCAAAAGGATTATGTACGGGGCTTTGGCTTCCAAGGTGGGGCCGACCGGGGAGGGTGGAGCCGGGTGAACAACAAACCCGGTTTTGGCGAAGCCCTAAAAAAAGAAATGCACGACCCCGGCCAATGGGGCTTTTGGTTGGGTGGCTGGGCCGAATGTTTGCCCTATTTTGAAAACAAAGTCGTGCTGGACGATACCAAAACTGACCCGCACGGCCTGCCCCTTATTCGCATCGATTGTGAATTCAAGGAAAACGAGAAGGCTATGCGCAAGGATATGCAGGTTTGCGCCGCCGAAATGCTGGAAGCTGCTGGCCACAAAAACATCCGAACTTTCGATGACTTGGATTCAACGCCTCCCGGCCACTGCATCCACGAAATGGGCACCTGCCGCATGGGCAAAGACCCAAAGACTTCGGCCCTGAACGGCAACAACCAAATGTGGAACGTGCCCAACGTTTTCGTGACGGACGGCGCTTGCATGGCGAGCACTGCTTGCCAAAACCCGTCGTTGACCTATATGGCGCTGACGGCAAGGGCGGCGGATTTTGCGGTAGAGAAGCTGAAGCGGGGGGAGTTGTAAAAATTTAAGCGAGCATCAAGTCCAGTGCGGTTGTTTTAGCAATCGTACCGGTTACAGATTAATTTACCCAAGCAGTGCCCTCACTGCACGTTATATATAAAAGGCGGTCTAAGGCTTGTGGCCTCAGACCGCCTAAAATCCCTTTCCCCCTTTTCCATGAGCATGAGAGGGGGTTGGTTACAACTTGGGTTAAATCAATGCTTTACAAACTTTAAAACGCCATCTTGACCCTTTATCCTTATGAAAAACACACCAGCGTTCAGTTGTTGAACATTGATGTTATAGGGTATTTTGGATTGAGCTTCCTCAATTCGTCTTACCATCATCTTTTTGCCATTTAAGTCAAGTACCTCAATCTCGATATCACTTCCAATGTCCTCTTTCAAGACAATATTTACTTCGTCAAAAGCGGGGTTGGGGTAAAGCGTGAAATACCTTGCTTCAAGTTCTGAAGTTTGTGAATTGGCCTCTCTGTCCTCAATCGGGTCTTTTGTAAGACTTGAAGAAGTACATTCGCAAATGCACTTAAAATTCTCGTCTCCCAACATATTTTTCCACTTAATGCCGGTGCCCGAAAATTTTACGAGGTGTGCGTATTCATAATTAGTCCAATTAACGGGAAAGGAGGCATCCCAATTGGCCGTGTATGAAAGGCCGGTAGAGCCAGCAATGCCCGATTTCCAAGTAAAAGTAATGGGCGAGGGATTCGTCCTTCTCAAATCAATATAGTAACCATTACCTACTGTTAGCGTGCTGCTTCCATTAGCAATCGCATCGAATTGGTCTCTCTCTGCCTGTGTTTCAAAGGCAGCCAATGATGCACTGTTATTGGTGCAAAATGTTCTTGCGGCCAACCATGAGCTACCCGGAACCCCAGCTGTACCCCCAACAGTGCTGTTAGAGGCAAAATACCTATGGTGCATAGTGCCGTCGAACCAAGTACTTGTCCCAATTTGGGTGGCGTTTGAGACTGAACAAGGAGAAGACCCTGCGGGCTGATTTAGGGTGATTGTCGCATTAGCACCAGAAGCGTTCTTCAAAATAACACCACCACTATTTAGGTATCTAAAGGAAATAGTTCCCGTTCTTCCAGTGGTGCAAGCACTAATACTCACGTTTATCACTCGGTTTACAGCATACAGAGGAGAGCCTAAATTGGTAAATGTCGCCATTGTTGAGCAAGTACCTGTAGCGGTGAAGCTAGGCACCCAGTCTGCACCCGTAGTCAGCGTGATTGTATAGTTTCCTCCTGTCGTTGGGATTGGGTTTGGTATAGTATGGCTGATTATGCTGCCAAAATTGTTGTCACCTTTCTGAGCAACCGTCAAAACTGCGCCTCCGGTGTAAGTAATTGTACCTTGCCTGGCGGCATCATTGTTTCCGCCTGCAACACCATTGGTTGAAGAAGTCTGTAGGTTGATAGTGAAATTGCCAGCAATTCCCGACGCCGGGTTAGAGTTTATCCAAGCTGGCTGCCCTGAGCCACCCCACCCAGAAGTGGCAGCAATGGTCTGGCTTGCCGTACTGCCGTTTGCTTGGTTCAGAACCTTTAGTGCAGTGGATGTGTTGCCAGGTGTGAATGAAACTTGGCCAATAAGTGACAGTTGGAAGGCCACGAGTATGGTCAAAGTCAATTGCATTAGAACGCTTGATTTCATGTTGAACAAATTTATTGTATTAAGCAAAATTGGTTTGTGACAATTGTCGGCCCAAAGATGAGGCTGCACTGTACCGAGTCCCTTTCCCCTTTCCCTATTTGGTCTTCTCACCATGATATCCGGTTGTTCCCATTTCATATTCGGCAAAAACTAATTGCTCCAAGGCACAGCCAATCCAAAAAAAAAGCACCTCCGTAATTAGGAGGTGCCCTCTTTTTTTACAAAGGCAAAACACGGTCACTTTTGTACTACGAACTTAGCTTGTTGCCCTTGTTCACTGGCGTCACGGATACCAAATATGTGTACCCCTGATGCTAGGGTGCTTGCGTCAATGACCAGACCTGTTTGGCCCGCACCAATAATGCCATCCATAACGATTTGCCCGGTACTGTTGAGGATGTACCAAGAGGTATTTTCGTCGAAAGACACATCGAGATTAATGAAGAGTTCCCCACTTACAGGATTGGGGTAGAGCGAGATGGTTCTTTGTCCGTCAGGGGCAAGGTTTTCACTGGCCTGCCCTCTATCGTTGGCGCTGCCAGTGAAGCTTACTGCCACGTCTATTATGCGGTTACAGATTTCCACGTTATTGGCATCAAAAATCTGCAGGGCGACATGGTAGGAGCCAGCAGGTATCCCTGAAAAAACATGGGTTGGCGATGAACAGGTGGGGTTGTTGTTGAAGCTGTTGCACTCCTGTACCACCGCTGACCAGTTCGAGTTCCAGACTTTAATGATACGGTTCGCAGCACCAGTCACGTTCAGGTTGGATACGGTGATATTGCCTGTTCCGCCTGTAGCCGTGATGGCTGCACAAGTGCCGCCACCGCCGCCGCCGCCAGGTATCATCCTGATTACGTTGATTGAAAGTGGCGGTATTTCCACATTGGTGAAGGTTCCGGATGCGTTGGAGGTATAGTTGGCATCAGCTAGGTTGGTAAAACTTGTAGCGGTGTAGGCGGCCGCACTGATGGTTTTCCTAGTGGCTGTGCTGCTATTAAATCCCGGCACGTTCAGGCTAGAAATTTTCTGCAACTGGTCGGATTTGTTGATTACGACCAATGCATACCCCGTGGGGCTTGTCGTGGAGGTAAGGACATAGGACAAGGATGGGTACTTAAAATTGTTGATATAGCTCGGATTGGAACAAACCTGCCCTTGTGCATCGGGGCGCAAAAAAATATCGGTTGTTTTGTGCAGGGTTGAGGTTCCATCGTAATTGGCAACTACGGTATTATAGACCCAATTGTCCAGAAAGTCTTGCACTTTAAAGCAAGCTTTTTCAGTAATCTTCGTAGTATCGGTTGCTGTATAACCAGTTTCATTTGGATTGAAGTCTCCAAAGAAGAGGTTGTCAGCAATGTCCTCGGTTGGGAAATTTCCAAGATGGTGCAGTGAATAAGCAACAGCCATTTCCATGTCCATTTTCATGGCATTCACCATATTGTCCGCCATGAACAAGGCTTCCGTAACGGAATGGGCCAATGCAGGGCGAGCGGTAGTGCTCATATGGGTGGAGAATTCAGTAAGACCAATTTTAACTGCGTTGCCGTTCCATTGGTAATTCTTTTCTTTAAACAATTTGTCAGTCTTGCAACTTACGTTAGTATATAGCTTTTCCCGGATGCGCTTTTCAGCATTGTAGCCTGCCGCCAAAAAACTTCTGGCAATTTTTGCATTGTTCGAATAGTCATAGTTGCAGCCGCCAAGGTTGAGTGTAACAGAGCCTGGGTCATTGGCGCCATTCAGCAAAGGCCAGCCGCCGTAGCCGTGATAGGTGAAAAATATGTCAACACTGTTTTCCAAGTTGTTGGAGGAATATTCGCCAATGGCATTCTTCAGCTCGGTCATGATAGCTTTAATATTGACATCCACATCCTGGCTCCAGCCAAGCCCATAGGAACCTTCTATGTTGTTGCCCTTCATTTCGCTGTCATGCCCGATAACCAACCCGATTTTCAGTTTTACTCCCGATCCAGCTGCGGCGGTCACCATCTGGCTGATATAATTGGCGGCTGCCTTGCCATACACAGTTGGAGAACTGGCCTTGTCTGATAAATCATAGCTGGTGGGGTTCGTCATACAAGGGCAGTTTGGGCAGTACATAAAGAAGGTGGACAAAGGAATAAAGCCTCCAGAGCAGTTCTTCAGAGCAGTCTTGTCGCCATGTCCAAGTTGGTCTTGCCACTCAATCTCATTTCCAAGTTCAAAAAATTTAGCTTTGGACAAAAGACTCTGATTTCTAAGGTTTGTCACCAAATTGGCAGCTTTTTGAGGTGTTCCGCTGCCGAAATTGACCGTCACCAACAAATCGGCGTTCAAGTTGGCACTGTTTGCTTCTGTTGTATAATTCAGGAACTGGTCGTAAGGGTACGGCCCATTGGTGTTCAAAGCCAAGTCGTAGTCAAACCCGTACATTTTATAATTACAAAACCAACCGCAACCTTGATTTCCATCGGTCATGGTGCCTCCATGACGGTACAATTTCTTCGGAGAAGTTATCCTTGAGCGGTACTTCATCATCAAAGCAGATTGGAAATTTCTGTAATCGGTAATCTCTGTATTGCTCCAATGGTCTTTGACGTGGTTTCTGCATACCCCGAAAATATAAGGCAGCGCATAGGTCGAGCCTGTCAGGTTGATATTGACTATATTGTCATTGGCAGTGGCCGCATCACTTGAAAAACCGTTTTGCGCAGCACAGACGGCTGAGCCCGTTGTGGTGAAACTCGCCGTGCTCCCAAACTTGCCCGCAGCGGTTGAAGAACAATAGCTTCTGACATTGTACTCGTAAATTGTATTCAAGGTTAGGCTGCTCAGATTGATAGAAGTGGCAGTCCCAGAGGTCGTGCTCGCAGTGGAATAGTTCTGATAACTCCCAAGTTTCCGGTACCTTACCTCATACTTGGTCGCAGTGGGCACGGTGGTCCAGTTCAATGTAACAGAAGTATTGGTGACGTTAGTAGCATTGCCCAGAGTGGGCGCGCTCAAGGCACATGCGGTATTGGTGGTGGTGACTGGTTTCCATATCCTTGTCGAATTGGCAGTTCCGCATTTCGACCTAACTTCCACCCGGTAGTTTGTCCCTGCAAGCAACCCCGTAATGGCCTGTGAGGTGCCAGTAGGTTGCAAGGTAGCCACGGCGGTATTGGGGAAATCAACGTTGTAAACCACCACCGTATAATTCGAGAAGGCAGGAGTTGACACATCAAACGGAGCTGTCCAATTGGCCGTAAAACCTGTATTGGTTATACTCGTAAAGGTCAGATTGGTCGGAGGCAGGCAATCCATGACGGTGGAATAGGTGAAATTTCCACTCATAGGGCCGTAGGTCGTGCTAGTACATTTCACCATATAGGTAAAGTTGTACCTTTTGTTGTTCGTCAAACCAGTGAACGTATGCGTATTCTGGTTGGTGGTTTTGTATGCCTCAACACACGTAAATGGTGCATCCACCATTGTGCATTTGACATAATACCCTACGTTTCCAGTTTTTTGAGGCCAAGTAACCGCCAATTTGGTAGCTCCTATCCCTCCTTCCTGCAAGCTAATGTAATCAGGGCTTAAGCATCCCGTGGGAGTAGGCGGAGTACATTGAGCATTTAGGTTGGGCACGTCAATCAGACACGTTGTGAATATGACGCAAATTAAAATACGCAGAGCTTCAAGGCTCTTTACAAAGGTGAACTTAAAGTTGATCATTGTGGACGTTTTTAATGATATAGAAAAATGGTTCAAGTAAATACCGATTCAAATGCGATTACCTATAAGTAGTGTGGCGTTAGAATTTAGATAATAGGAATTAGACAATTTGCTGGTTATCAGCTTTTTGTACAAAAGCTAACATCTGTTTCCTATTGCCTTATTACTTAGTTTTGAAAATTTGTAGGTCAACTTGAAGTGAAAATGAATAATTTCCGACACAAATTGCCGGTATTCAATACAATGATATTTTGTGTTTTACTATCCGGCCACTTTTCCATGATACTCGGTTTGTCCCATTCCCTATTCGGCAAAAAAAAATCGGACAAACCCTAACAATAAAAATTACAAAACATATACCTTTCGCCAAACTACTTGCTATGAGCAATGCTGCCCGCCCACTGCACTGTTCAGCCCAAATGTTTGTGAAATGGACACAACGGCTGACTCTTACCCTACTGTTATTGGCAGGGTCTATTCGGTTTTATGGCCAGTGCCCACCGCCGGGCTTCCGACAGTACACTGCGGACAATGGCCTCCCCAGTTCTGAAGTTTATGATGTTTTACAAGACCGGCAAGGTTACTTGTGGTTCAGTTCCGATAATGGAGTGAGCCGATTCAACGGTTTCGAATTCAAGAATTTTGGAGCGGTCAATGGGCTTGCAGAACCTGTCGTTTTCAATTTAAGGGAAGACCATCTGGGACGGATATGGATGCAGAGCTTGTCTGGCAATTTATTTTATTGCGTTGGAGATACCATTATGCCATTTTATGGCAACCGTTGGTTGGCGGCCAACAAACAATTCCAAACAATGGCCTTAGGTTTTTTTGTGGACTCTATAGGCCAGGTATTTATCTCTCTGGACCAGATGGGGTTATTGAGATTTCCCAACACAAAGCTTGAGCCAAGCTACGTAGTGCCAGGCCAGCAAACTAATCTTGTCTATTTGAACCTTCAAGTACCGATGTTGGTGTCAAACCAGTTTCCTGACACCAGTTGTGTTGAAGAGTTTCGGAATTCAACCCTTGCACTGATACCTTCAGGTAAATCCCCTTTGGGATTGATTTCCGCAAAAGGGCATTTTAATTTTTTTTTGAGGAGGGACTATAAACATGATTTCCTGAACGTGTACAAGCTACATGATGGACATTTATTGGTCAGTAGAAGTAATTATTTGTACTGCTTCAAGGATGAGCAATTGCTGTGGGAGCGGCCGTTTCCGTTTCATATAATTTCCTTATTGGAAGATAGCCGAGGATATTTATATCTCGGCCTCAACCATCGGAACGGAGTCAGGGTTTATCGCAATTTGCAAGATATTACAAAAGATAAGTTCGAGCGTCGGCTGGAAGGCTACTCTGTCACTCATGTCCTTCGTGACCGTGATGGTGGTATGTGGTTTACCACGAATGAAGCGGGTGTCTTCTACCTGCCCAATCCCCAGGTGCAAATATTCAACCAGCAAACGGGGTTCCCATTTGGTTCAGTCAATGCCATTGCGGAGGCTAGCGGAGAAAATGAATTGTACGTGGGTTTCGACGGAGGGGGCATAGTCCGCTTCGATCTGGCAACAAAAAAAGTATCCCAACTTCCGTCCTTGGTGAAAGAAGTGGATGACCTTTATTTCGATAAAGAAAACGGGACACTTTGGGCAGCAGGTTCTGCATTACTGCAAGATTTCCGAAACGGTAGTTGGCACATTACCTTGGATACGATGCGTTCTGCCAAAGAAAAGAACATATATGGATTTGCAGGACGACACTTGCATAAAATACCTGGCCAACAGCAGCTTTGGGCAAGCTCTCACGCAGGGTTTGTGATGGTGGATTTGTCCACCTTCGGTGTGCCGTCCAGTATGACCGACCGAAGTATCCTCCAGAACAATTTTCAGATGCTACGCACTTTTGATATGTTCACTAATTTGGATGGCCGAACCTTTGTGTCCAATACAAACGGACTTTTTGAGCTGAAAGGCAATACCCTCGAAAGGCCACCCCTGCTGCACCCTTCCTTCCTTGGGAGAATTGAAGCCATGCAGGCCCTGCCCGATTCTACGGTGGTGCTCGGCACCAAAGGATACGGGCTTGTATTTTGGAAAAATGGTAAAGTTGCCAGCTTGACAGAACAGGACGGCCTTACCGCCAATATGGTCGAAAACCTCCATGTGGATGCCCAAGGTCAAATTTGGGCAGGAACCTTGAATGGCCTGAACCGGGTAATGTGGTCGTGGCACGGGCCACCTATTATACGCAATATTACAACCGCCCACGGACTACCCAGCAACGAAATCAACGACCTATTGCCCATCGGAGATAAGCTATGGGTGGCAACCGTGGGTGGCCTCGCCTTTTTCGACGGTGAACTTCCGCCAACGAGCATCCCACCAAAGCCAATCATCGAAGCTGTTTGGGTCAACGAAAAGCAGAGATTTCTACCTCCGTCCAAACAACTTGAACTGGGAAGTAAGGACCGTAACCTTCGTATTAAAATTGCCAGCCTTCAATATGCCAATACAGCACGGGTCTTGTACCGTTACCGCCTGCACCCCGACCAAGCATGGGCCTTGCTCAATGGCCGTAACCTCAACTTGGCTGCCCTGGCAAATGGCGACTACCATTTGGAGATACAGGCCCGCAATGCCGATTTGATATGGAGCAATTCCACACATCTTTATTTTGAAGTGCCGCCCCTGTGGTGGCAAAGCCTTTGGTTCATTATACCAATGTCGCTCTGCTTATTGTCTGCCACAGCTCTTGCGTTTAGCTACCGCACTAACCAAATTAGGCAACACAAGGATTTACAAAAACAAGTGGTGGAACTCGAATACAGCGCCTTACAAGCACAGATGAACCCACATTTTATTTTCAATTGCCTTAACGCTATTCAGCACTTTATTGTACTCAATGAAAAGCATGCAGCCATTGAATATCTTAATAGCTTCGCCCATTTAGTCAGAGGTATGCTCAATGCTTCAGTATCTGGGCACGTCACGCTGGTTGAAGAAATCAAATTGCTGGAAAACTACCTACTGCTCGAACAAATGCGCTTTAACCATCGCTTTAGCTTCGAAGTGAAGCCGGCTCCTGGCCTAGAGCTGCAATTGATAAAAATACCACCGCTTCTCATTCAACCCTACGTCGAAAACGCCGTTCTGCACGGGATAGCAGACAAGGCCAGTGGGGGAAAAGTAGAGGTTTCCCTGGATGAAATGGCAGGCTATCTTATCGTTAAGATAAAGGACAACGGGAAAGGAAATATCCACGCTAGTGCATCTCATGATAGAAGCTTCCACAAGTCCGTTGGAATGTCCATTACGGGACGGAGGTTGCAGTTGTTGTCAGGCCATAGGTGTTATCAGGCAGTTGAAACAAGCTATTTAGAAGAAACTGATAGAAAGCCTATTGGCACGCAGGTAATCGTACGCATTAAAATAGATATGAGTATTAAGGCAAGTAAGAATGCTCCAACGTGCTAATGGAAGAATAGAAGAAGCGGAGAAACTATCATTTTATGAAGTATCCTGTTAAAAACCTATGAATGACAATTGCCAATACAGTTAGTGCCGGTGTTGAAAAGGCATTTTTTTTATGATCAAAACAAGTCAAATTGCATGAAAACTTCCTTTCCAAACCCGCAAAGGGTCGTCATCATTGATGATGAAGAACCCGCTCGAAAAATACTTCAAAACCTCCTCAATACGCTCCGACCCGACTGTCAAATCGTGGGTGAAGCCGATAGTGTTGCTTCAGGAATCAAGCTGATTCGACAGACATCTCCCAATTTAGTTTTTCTTGACGTGGCCATGGAAGATGGTTCAGGCTTCGACCTGCTGGAAATGTTCCCGACCATGAACTTCAAGGTTGTATTTATTACCGCTTTTGACAATTTTGCAATCAAGGCGTTCAGGTACAATGCACTTGACTACTTGTTAAAACCTATTTTGCCCCGCGATCTCGTCAACAGTGTTGATAGAGCATCCAGCGAGCTTGAAGAATCACATGCGCTCAAGCTCAAAAACCTTACAACACAAGCCAGCACTCGCCAACTGTCCAAGCTCGCGCTGCCCAGCCAAGATGGGTTGTTGTTTGTAAGGCTCGACCAAATTGTGCGTCTTGAAGCGGACGGGAACTATACAACCTTGTTCACTATTGACAAAGAACGATACATCGTCGCACAGCCACTGTGCGACTTTGAAGAGCTTCTGCCCGAATCCTCTTTCTTCCGAACGCACCAATCCCATGTCATCAATTTTGATTTCATCAAAAAATTGATCAAAAAGGACGGTGGCTATATATCAATGG
>JADLHE010000107.1 GCA_020848965.1 Saprospiraceae bacterium | reverse complement strand
GCAAGGCTTGCTCCCCAAAATATTTTGCGGTAAAGTGGGTCTTTTTCGGTGGTGGTGTCAGGTCGGTCGATGAACCGAGTGGGGTCATAAGCACGGGCTTGTGGCTTTGGCGTAGCCGCTTGCGGACGAATGGGCTTGGCGGGTTTTTTACTCATGTTGATACGATGCTGATTTGGCGGCGCAAGATAGAAAAACATGGATTGAAACCCACTTGAACGGTGGGAACTAAATTCAGTTTCAGGCAGTTTGACTGCGAAAAAAACATGAAAGACCTTGTAAACTCCAGTAAACTCATCGCCTTGGTGCTTCGGCACCGCCCAGATAAAATTGGACTAAGTCTCGACCAGAACGGCTGGGCTTCCACCGATGAGCTTTTGCATAAACTCAATGAACATGGCCACCGTTTCGACCTTGACCTGCTCAAATCCGTGGTGGAAAACAACGATAAAAAGCGCTTTATTTTCTCCAAAGACCTCACCAAAATAAGGGCGAACCAAGGCCATTCTGTGGATGTGGATTTAGGGCTGGCTCCAAAAGACCCGCCCACGATACTTTACCACGGAACCGCTGAGAAATTTATCAACTCCATTCAAAAATCAGGTTTGGTAAAAGGAAGCCGCCAACACGTCCATCTTTCGGCGGACTTGGATACTGCAAGGAAAGTGGGCAGTCGGCATGGCACGCCTGTGGTTTTGACTGTTCATTCCGGTGAGATGCGGATGGATGGCCATTCTTTTTTCCAAAGTGAAAACGGGGTCTGGTTGACGGAAAGTGTGCCCGTTCAATACCTGGGCTTTCCAGATGATTCAGTAAAGCGTTGAAAGACAATAACTTAGAGCGAGAAGACTGTTCCAGCCCAGCCAATTTTTCCAATCAACATATTGGCTGGAAGTAATGCCCAACTTGTTTTTATTGTACCAAATTAGCACCAGCCTATCCACTGCAAATGCGGCAACAGCTGCCCAAGCTATGCCCTCCAGCCCCCAGATTTTGCCCCACCCAAAACTGAGCAATAGGAGTACAGCCAATTCCAACAAAGCGGAAATTGTCAGGATATAATTGCGACCTGCCGCCATTGTCACGGCTTGCGGCATCAGTATTCGACTTGCTAAAAGCAGGTTGAAAATATTGAAGATGCGGGCCGATTCCTTGAAATCAACATTGAAAAAAATTGGGAACAATATTGGCGCAGCCAATATGGAAAGGATCGAAACAGGGTAAAGCCATTTTGATAGCTGCTGCGTTTGCGACTTGATTCGTTCAAGTCCAAGTGTTTGATTTTCAACGAGTTCAGGTGTTAGGGCGAGGCTGAGCGAAGCCACCATCAAAACAGCAAGGGGCAATTCCCTTGCTCCATATCGAAAAATAGCAAAGGATTTTTCATCTTCGAAAAGGTGGGAAACAGTTAGCCCGCTCACATATTCCGAACCTTTGCCAATGGCAGCAAACAACAATAGCGGAAGCGCAGTCGGCAGGTAGATTTTCAGGAAGCTGAAATCGAGCCGCATTTCCGAATGACGGATGACCACAACGGTGGTCCATATCAATTTTATCAAGGCCCAAATCAAAAGGCCATACATGGTTTCCCGCAGGGAAAAATGTAGGTAGATTGGAAGCACTACCAACACCAATTGCAAGGCAAAACTGACCGCTCCAAACACCACTATTTGTCGGTATTTGCCGAGCAACATATAAAAAATATGCAGCAGGAAACTGGGTGAGTTTATCACCAGAAATACGGAGAGGTAATCCAGCAGTGGCAGTTGCTCAAAACTCGTAAGTCCTTGACTGATAGGCTTTTGATAGGAGAAAAACAAAGTGCCAACAGTAAAGGAAAGCAAACAAAATAGCAGGAATACATTGAAAATGGCCCGACGCTGCGTGGCGGTATCGAGTTTTGCATAGAGCTGAACCAAGGCGTTCTGCCCCCCAACAACCCAAAAAAAACAAGCCAAGCTGCCCAAGAACATCAGGGCTTCATAAACGGAAATGAGGGAAGTGGGCAATCCCACTTTGACGAGTAAGATGCCAATCAAAATTGCCGTCCCGAACTGCAAAGCCTGAAAGATTTGCAGGGCATTTATTTTGTTGATGATTGGCATCTAAGTAGATTTACGATTTTGGATTTACGAATTACGATTAAGCAACTGCTTGAATTTCAATTGATTGCATCAGAATTCAAATCTAAACTAATATCGCTGAGCTACTTTAACAATTGTGATTCAGTCTTTTAGCTCCACTTCCTTTTCATGGAACACAACGCCATATTCCTTTAACTCCTCCAAAACAGGTTCGTAAATCTTCCGGGTCACGGGGATGTTCACCCCGGTGGCCACAATCTGTTTTGTCATCAAAAACTTGGCGAAAATGCCGAGCGGCAAGCCCACCAGCCTCGACATGGCGGTATCTTCAGCGTCCACGCCTTTTAGTGCCATCGTGGAAGTGAGGTGGTATTTTTTCCCCTCCAATACGTACTCAAATTCATGCTGCATCAAAATCAGGTCTTTGTCCTTGGGGGCCAGTTTCCATTTTTCGAGCAGCAATTCTTCCAAAATGAGGGCCGGAGTGGCATTTGGGATGCCGATTTTCTTTTTGCTGAACAGGCCCAGCCAATCCAGTTTTTTCATGACGGGCGAAAACTCCGATTCTCCCAGCATTTCAGCCACTCGCTCTTTCACCGAAGCACCCGTTCGGCCCGGTTTGCTCAAAAACGCCTCCATCAACTCGTGGTAAGTGATTTTGTCGGAGTCCATGATGGGGTAAGTGCCATCTGTCAGGCCAATTTGAACCAGCGCATTCCAGGCATCGCAAAAACCCCGGTAGCGGATGGTGCCACGGGATAGGGTAGGGATGTCGTCAAGCCCATACGCCTCCCGGTACAAGAGCGAATCCCGATTGGCATAGACCTCGAAAGGTTCATCGTAGCCGGGTATTTCAATCAATTTATACTCCTTGAAAAGTCGGTTGTAGGGTATGTATTTGAACTTGCCATTTTCGAGGTACTGCGCTGTGCCTTGGCCGGCTTTCACCACATTCCGGGGGTTCCAAGTGAACTTGTAGCGCCAAGGGTTTTGCTTCAAGTTTTCGAGGGCAATCATACCTCCCGCATTCGAGCAAAACGAGGTGATTTTGCCGCCTTTTGCCTTGATTTCATCAATTTTTTGCATCGCCGACATGTGGTCAATGCCGGGGTCGAGGCCCATTTCACCCATGAAAATCAGCTCTTTGTTCCTAAACTCGTCGCTGAGTTTGTAAATGTCTTTGGATACATAGGAGGCCGTAATCAGGTGCTTTTTCAATTGAATGCAATCATAGGCGACCTCGACGTGCATGTGGGGCGGTAGCAATGAAATGACCACATCGGCCCGTGAAATCAATCCTTGGCGCTCTGGGGTTTTCGAAGCGTCCAAATAAACGCCCCTTCCGTTGGGGTGGCCAGCCACTTTACGGGTTGCGGTTTCGAGGTCGGCATCCGCCACGGTCACGGACCAACCATGTTCTTTTGCGGCTTTGAGGAGGTACTGGATGCAGGCATTTGCGGAGCGGCCTGCGCCTATAATCAAGATGTGGTTCATACGATTTGTCTATGATTTAAAATCGGGGCGCAAGTTAGTCATTCGGCCAAACATCCGTTTGGTTGCGAAAGCGAAGCGGTTTTTGCAAGGCAAGACGAATTCAGTAATTACACGTAAGTTTGACCTTTGACATACCAGTTTTTTATGAAAAAAATCACCATCACTACCCAATACGACAGCTTCGATTCATTGGAAGAATTGTCGGAAAACGACCGGGCCGTGCTGCTCTTGGCAAAAAAATCATTGGAGAATTCCTACTCCCCCTATTCCAATTTCAAGGTCGGTGCGGCTGTTTTGCTCCGCAATGGCGAACTAATGGGGGGCAGCAATTACGAAAATGCTAGTTACCCACTTTGCATCTGTGCCGAACAAACGGTGCTGACCACCGCCGCCAATATTTATCCCGGCGTGGCGCCTTTGGTCATCGCCATTGCCATCAGAAACCCAGCACAGGTAATTGACCGGCCGGGCTTGCCATGCGGTGCTTGCCGTCAGGTTATTTGTGAAACGGAAATGAAAAATAACCAACCAATCCGAGTAGTTTTGCAGGGCGAAACGGGGCCTATTTTTGTTTTTGAAAATGGCCGTGATTTGCTCCCTTTGGCCTTCGACAAAACGTTTTTATAGTGGTTGTGAGTGATAAGTTATGGGTTATGAGTTGATGGCCGGATACTCCTAACTCACCACTCATAACTCATAACTCTTCGACGTGTACAAACTCATTCTCAAACCTATTCTTTTCCTTTTTCAACCTGAAAAAGCGCACCACATCACTTTGTTTTTGTTGAAAACAGCCTTGGCAATTCCAGTGGTTGGATGGCTGATGCGTCGCAATTTCACCGTGAAAGACCAGCGGCTGGAACGCAAGGTTTTTGGACTGACGTTCCCGAACCCGGTGGGTTTGGCAGCTGGTTTCGACAAAGATGGCAAGCACTACGAGGCCATGTCAGCACTGGGTTTTGGCTTTATTGAAATTGGGACGGTAACGCCTGTCGGCCAGCCCGGCAATCCGCAGCCACGTCTCTTTCGGCTCCCAGCCGATGAAGCGCTCATCAACCGGATGGGCTTCAACAATGAAGGGGTGGATGCCTTGATGGAGCGTTTGAAAGGCAGAAAGTCGGGCAGTCTAATTATCGGGGGCAATATCGGAAAGAACAAAGTGACCCCCAATGAACAGGCTGGGCGTGACTATGCCATTTGCTTTGAAGCGCTGTTTCCTTACGTGGATTATTTCGTGGTCAATGTAAGCTCGCCCAATACCCCTAACCTTCGTGACCTTCAGGAGAAAGGCCCCTTGACAGAATTGCTCACCGCTTTGCAACACCTGAATAAGCAGAAACCCAACCCGAAACCCATGTTACTGAAGATTGCCCCAGACCTCACCGATGGTCAACTGGACGACATTCTGGAAATTGCGGCAGCAACACAACTGGACGGGGTAATCGCAACCAACACCACCATTTCAAGGGATGGTTTAAAGACGGATTCCGCTGCTTTAGAGGCAATAGGCGCTGGTGGGCTGAGCGGCAAACCTGTGAAAAAACGCTCGACAGAAGTCATTGAATACCTACACAAAAAATCTCAGGGCAAATTAACTATTATCGGGGTAGGGGGCATCGCCACGGCCGCCGATGCACTCGAAAAATTAAAAGCTGGCGCCGCTTTGGTGCAGGTTTACAGTGGGTTGGTATATGAAGGCCCGGCAATGGTGAAGCGAATAAACAAGGCGATTTTAGCGACCCTTTGACCCCCAAATCATATTGCGAAAAATTCTGTTGGCATCCTATTTGAATAAGTAGGTTTACCTTCCTTTGCTACATCCCTTTCATTAAAAATTAAACCAATTCGTAAACCAATCATGTAAAACATGGTATCGCACAATTTTATCAAAAAACAACACTTAATCATGGACAAATTTGAGGCACTCAAAGACATAAGGATTTGGCTGGTCATTGTCTCTTTGCTGACCTTCTTTATCCTAGTTTTCAAGAATTATCCAGCACATTAAATAGTCCAGACACCTTCACCCAACTGGATGTGCTTTAAAAAAAGAATGCCTTCTGGAGCAAACTCCAGAAGGCATTCTTTTTTGCCCTGATTTGACGGCCTTATTGGATTTTAAGGCTCAAGTCAAGACTGGTGGCCGAATGCGTCAGAGCGCCCACCGAAATGAAGTCAACACCAGACATGGCTATCCGTCGCACCGAGTGGATGTTCACACCACCAGAGGCTTCCGTTTCAAAGCGCTTACCTACGATTGCAACGGCCTCCTCCAAGAGTGGCAGTTCGAAATTGTCGAACATGATTCGATTGACCTTTCCAGTGTCCAGCACCTCGTACAATTCCACCAAATTCTTCACTTCCACCGTCACGCCCAAATTCAAGCCCTGGGATTTTTGGTAGTCTGCCACTTGCTCGATGGCTTTTTTCACACTGCCACACGCCTTGATGTGGTTGTCCTTAATCATAAACCAATCCGAGAGGTTTTCCCGGTAGTTCTGGCAACCACCCATGCGCACGGCGTATTTCTCCAAAAAGCGGAGCAGCGGCGTTGTTTTGCGGGTATCTAGGATTTTCACAGGCAAATCTTCCACTTCAAACATGAACTCATGCGCCAAGGTGGCGATGCCGCTCATCCGCTGCATGATGTTCAACGCAACCCGTTCTGCCCGAAGCAGGGCTTGGGTATTGCATTCCACCTCAAAAGCAATCTCACCAAAACTGACGTGTGTACCGTCCTCAATCAGTTTGGTGAAAGTAGAACTAGGGTCAACTTTTTGGAAAATCCGGTGGGCAATGTCCACGCCTGCCAAAATCCCGGCGTCTTTCACCAACAGCTTTGCTTTGCAACGGGCGTCCGCAGGAATGCAAGCCAAGGAAGTGCGGTCACCTTGTGGGGCATCTTCAAGAAGGGCATTTTCAATAAAACTTTCGAGCTGGCGCTCAAAATTGGGTTCAAATGTCATTAGTGTTTGTTTTTAATTCTGAATTTATGGGGGTAGCTTGGTTGAAGTTTTGAGTTTTGAGTTTTGGGTTTTGAGTTACGAGGCATCATCCCTCATCCCTCATTCCTCATCCCTCATCCCTAACTCACGGTTTCGTCTGCAATTTAAGGATGTTTCCCATGTTATAGCAAGTTCGGCAACGAGGTTCATAGGTATCTTTCTCACCTAACAGCACCTGTCCGGTCTCGTTGGCCAAGCGGTAGGAGTGCGTGGCCAGGTTTCCGCAGTGTTGGCAAATTGCATGAACCTTGGTGATGTACTCCGCCACGGCCAGCAAATTCGGCATTGGCCCGAAGGGCCGCCCTTTGAAGTCCATGTCCAAGCCAGCGACGATGACCCGCTTCCCTGCCAGGGCCAATTGCTGGCAAACATCCGTCAAATCAGCATCGAAAAACTGCGCCTCGTCAATGCCGACCACACTGACGCCCTCGGTCAGTTCCAGCACTTTTTTGGAATGGTCAATCGGAATAGCGAGGATGAAATTTTCATCGTGCGAGACCACTTTCACTTCATCGTAGCGGGTGTCAATCTTGGGTTTGAAAATCTCCACTTTTTGGTTGGCGATTTTCGCACGCTTCAGCCTGCGGATAAGCTCCTCCGTTTTGCCGGAGAACATACTCCCGCAAATGACCTCAATCCAACCGTTGCGCTGACCTTTAAAATGTGGTTCAAGAAACATGTCTGTTCAAGAAAAATAAGGGGTAAAGCCGACACAAGAGAAAAACCGTGGTTCCACTTGCCTCTAAGCAAATTAGTCGCCTTTGGAAAATGCTTGGTGAGACGCTGGGCCAAAAAATCGGCGAGAATTGGGCAAATTGCCCGAATTGCCTACCTTTCGGCCTTCAATTTACAATGGGAGGGCGAAGGTAAGCGTTTCCCAATTTTCTCAAAACATTCCAACCCACATTCAATGGATTTTCAAAAAAGCAAGGCACTGCTGGATAAAATCAATGCGCTTTACAAGAACATGAGCGGCGACCCCCGCAACATCTCCAGCATCGAAAGGGATTTGATGCGCAGCTATGTTCAGCAATTTTATGAAAGCTTCCTGCAATTGGAGCACAGCCCAGCGCCCGTTGCTGCCCCGCCTCCGCCGCCTCCGGTTGTTGAAACCAAGGCCGCCGAGCCAAAGATTACCTTGCGCAGGCCGGAAACCGCACCACCACCGCCACCTCCTCCTCCGAAGCCAGAACCGCCGAAGCCAGAACCGCCAAAAGTGGAACGGCAGCCAGAACCTGCACCTGCCCCGCCACCACCGCCTCCTCCGCCCGTAGTCGTGGAGAAGCCAATCGTTGTAGAAACGCCACCACCACCGCCACCGCCCGTGGTGAAGGAAGCGCCAATTGCACCGCCGCCGCCTGTTTATCAAGCGCCCGTGATGGCCGACCCAGATGTGGAGGCACTCTTCACTTTCAAAACGGCCACTGAACTATCGGAAAAGCTGAGCCAGTTGCCCATTGGCGACATCAAAAAAGCGATGGGCCTGAATGAGCGCATCTCTACCCAGAAAGAACTTTTTGGCAATGATGCCAATGCTTTTGAAACTACCGTAAATGCCTTGAACCAACTGGGCAGCTTCGAGCAGGCAAAGGCTTATTTGATTCAAAATGCGGCCATCCGCTACAATTGGGCAGGCAAGGACACCAAGGAAAAGGCCAAGGAATTCATCAAATTGGTGAAGAGAAGGTATTGACGGTGAACGGTTGTCGGTGGTCGGCTTGCTCCTGTGGGGTGGACTGCCAACTTTCAAACTGCCAACTACGATTGGTGCCATTCGCTGCCAGAGGGCCAAGTGAGGCCAGCTTTGTGGGCGGGTTTTTCGGTATTGAGGATGCCGGGCATTTGGTGGTCGGGGATGATTTTTACATCAAAAATTTCATCCAGCGTGTTCACGTAGGCAATTTCACCGACGAGCTTGCCTGTTGGCAAATGAACCACTGCCACGCCGACTACGCTGTCGGGGTTGATGAGTTTCAGCTTGGCGGCACTGCTGGAACTAGCTCGCAGCCTTGATAGGCCGATAAAGGCATAGTCCCCATGAAAATCGAGGCCACGGGCAAAGCCATTCAGCTCGGCGATGACCGTTTGCTGGCCATTGGTGGGGTCGAGCTTGACCAGACTCCCCGTTGCGGAGCAAAGCAAGTACAATTCGCCACGGTACAATCGGGGCGAATGCGGCATGGCCAAGTTGCGGGCCACCACCTCATTGCTGCGCAAATCCATCAAAATACCGTTCGAAGGCAACTGCGCCCGCCAGCCTTGGGGCGTGTCCGTATCGCTGAGGGCGGTGGCAAACCGTGGCAATCCGTCCTCCAGTGCCATTCCGTTCAGGTGGCAGCG
>JADLHE010000106.1 GCA_020848965.1 Saprospiraceae bacterium | reverse complement strand
TGCCGACCCGTTCCCGAACATCGCATTCTCCGATTTCTTCAATCCCGACGTGCTCGATGCCATCCTCGCCGAGTTCACGGACCTTGATGCCGAC
Organism: Saprospiraceae bacterium; assembly: GCA_020848965.1. Classification (GTDB taxonomy): domain Bacteria; phylum Bacteroidota; class Bacteroidia; order Chitinophagales; family Saprospiraceae; genus UBA6168. The sequence continues at coordinate 17,301 of JADLHE010000106.1, read as the reverse complement.
GGCAACCTGAAGTACACGACGGCCAACGAAATGAAACTGGCCTCCATCGGCGAACGCCGCTTTGGGCCAGTGACCAAGGCGTTTGCCCGCTTCCTCAATTCGGAGCCGTTCCTGATGTTTCTCCAAGAACTGACGGGCATTGAAGAGCCGTTGATTCCAGACCCGTATTTCGAGGGCGCTGCTTTCCACCAAATCAAGCCGGGCGGCTTTTTGAAAATCCATGCGGACTTCAACAAAAACCGCCGCACGGGGCTGGACCGACGCCTGAATGTGCTCGTTTACCTCAACAAAGACTGGAAAGAAGAATACGGCGGCCACCTGGAGCTTTGGAACCGTGACATGACCCGCTGCGTGAAAAAGATGCTTCCAGCTTTCAACACGCTCGGCATGTTCAGTACCACGAGCCACTCTTGGCATGGCCTGCCCAATCCGCTCACTTGCCCACCCGAACGCAGCCGCCAGTCATTGGCCTTGTACTATTACACCAATGGCCGCCCACAGCATGAGGTTGAGTCGGGTTTGGAGGAGCATACCACCATTTTCAAAGACCGGAAAGACAGCGAAGTGGATAGCAAAATGCGCCAGTTCAACACTGCCCATGGCTTGAAGGACTTTGTAAAAGACCTGACCCCGCCACTGATTTTCCGGGCAGCGAAAAAACTGGTTGGGAAATAATTTCTTTGCGTTTAAAGTAAATATGCTGCGATCCCTCAGCTGGGGCTTGGGCGAAACACCATAAAAGTCCCTATCGGCGGGGATTTCAGCATATTTACGCTTCCCCGTATTCAAGGCGCCACCAAAATCAATTTGTAAAAAATCGAACACCTCCCACTCGCCTTCCGTACCTTTTGCCCTTTTCCAAACCGGGGCCAATCAACAACGAACACTACCATTTTCAGGCGATGCTTCAAAGAACTTGGCAAGGTCTGCAAATCCCCTTTTGATTCCTGTGATTTTGACCTAGCCAAATGGCTGAGATTTTGGGTGGATTGACATTAATCCTGCAGAAGGAAAAAAAATTATCGAAGCTACAAATGGGGATATAATTGTTAAAAATTTCGCATTAGCTTTGCTATGCATGACCGAAAAAATAACCATACTTCTCGCCGACGACCACCGCAGCTATGTGGAAGGGCTGACTGCGCTGTTCCAAAACGATGAACTGCTGTATTTTTTGGGCCACGTACACCAGCCCGGCGAGGTGGCCGGGGCCGTGGGCAGGCTGCAACCCCAAGTAGTTTTGATGGACTACAGCTTCGGGGAAGGCCAACCTGACGGGGTGGAAACGGCGGTGGAGGTGCTTCGGGACTTTCCCAACCTGAAAATCATCCTGCTGACCAGTTACGACGATGCCCCCATTGTTCAATCTGCACTCAGTAAGGGAATCGCTGGGTTTTTATTGAAAGCTCGCAGCCGGGCAGAAATCAAAAAGGCCATCGAGGCTGTGGCGGCGGGGTTCGAGGTGGTGGAAGGGGGTATGTTGAGGCATATTTTGGAAAAAAACAACCACCGCACCCGGCCAGAGGTGGATGGAATGCCCGACCAAGCGTCACCGTTGACACCACGGGAACTGGAAATTGCCCTTTTGGTGGCAGAGGGCCTCAGTACGCAGGCCATTTCGGAACGCCTATTCCGAAGTGCGAACACCATTGATACCCACCGCAAAAACATCTTCAGCAAACTGGATGTGCACAATGTGGCAGAGTTGATGAACTGGCTACGGGCACGGCAACTGGTTTGATTTACCCCAATTCATTTTAAGTTTTTCCAAGGAATTTCCATCGAAAACAGACTGCCATTGCCCGGTGCGGCCTCGATATGCAGCTTGCCGCCCAGGGCGTCCTCTACCCGGTACCTTATATTGGAAAGGCCAATGCCACTTGCCTGCCGCTGGACGGCGGTGCTGTCAAAACCACGGCCATTGTCCTCTAAAGTGATGCGTAAGTGCGTTTCGTCCTTCAGGATTTGAAGCCATGCCTCATTGGCCCCTGAGTGCTTGTAGAGGTTGGACAAGAGCTCTTGCAGGATGCGGTAAAGATACACGGTGGCCAGTTCGTTCAGTTGGTCGAGGTCGGCATTACAGAAAAAGCTGATTTGCAGGTTGGGGTCAGCCACTTGCATCCTTTGCACGAGCAGTTCGGTGGCAGCCAACAACCCTTGTTTGTGGAGGTGCTTGGGCATGAGGTTGTGGGCAACTTCCCGCAGCTCTTGGTGGAGGCTGGACAGGTCGCCGACCAAGCTGTTCAGTTCGGGCGCACTGGTGGGGTTTTCTGACAATATTTTTTCCAGCTTGAACTTTGCGGCAGCAAGCCCTCCCCCCAAGCCGTCGTGCAGCTCTTGGGCGATACGGCGCTGCTCGGTTTCCATGCCTAATGCCAAGGCATTCAGGTTTTTCTTGCGCTGTTCTGCCAGTTCACGGCTCATGCGCTGCGATTCGGTGAGCATATTGCGGAAGCGCTTCAAGCCAATCAGCAGCACCACGCCCATTTCAACCAAAAGCCCGACCATGAGCACCAAGGGCGTGTGGAATACAATCACTATACCGTGACGGATGAGCATATGCTGGAGCGAAATGGGGGGCACCAGCCCGAAGTTTTCGAGGCTCGAATAAATGACGTGGATGCCATGCACCAGAAAGCCAAACAGCAGCCAGCCGGGGAGCGTCCGGTCGTTGCGGAAGAAGGCCGTGCCCGCAATCCAGAAGAACAGCAACACGGTAACGATGTAGAGAACACTGTGAAAATAGGAGAAAAGGTGCGACCAAAAAATCGGCAATGCCGGCAATACCAGCGTCACGGGGATCATTGCGGCAGCCACCCAAACCACGGCCCGCATCACCTTGTGTTGCAAGGGGTAATGGCGCCGGGTATGGAAATGCGCCATGACGAACTGCGCCCCCGCTATCAGGTAGGCATTGGCCAAAATGGGCAATGAAACCTGCTGGACATAAGGCCAGCGTGGCCAAAAGGTCTGGTAGCCCAGGCCAATATCCGTGAAGATAAAGCCGCTTGCCAGCAGCACGTAGGCGAAATAAAACCAGTAATAACGGAACCGGGTGAGGTTGATGGCCAGCCCCAGCATGAGCAGGTAAACGAACACCAAACAGAAGAAAACGATGAGCAGCATCCGTTCTGCCCGGTCTGACTTGGCCCTGTACTGTGCATCGGAAAGGAAAATGTGGAACTCGGTCTGGGAACGGTTGTAGGGGATGTTGATATAGCATTGAATGGTGTCGCCTGCGGACAGCCGGACGGTGTCCCGAAGGTTCCAATGGCGGCGGCCATCGAAAGGCAAGTCGCTGCCCACCGACTGCGTGTCGAGCACCTCGCCCGCCAGCACTTGGTAAAAATTGACCCTGCTAAGGTAGGGGTTGTCCATTTCGAGGATGAGTTTGCGGTCGGCGGTGTCGGTCAGGTCAAGGCGGAGCCAAAAGGACTGGCCGGCGAAGCCGAAATTGAATCGCTCGTCATGCCAAGTCTCGAAAAGGGAGCTCGGGGCGTACATCATTTCCCCAATATGAAAAGTGTCGTGGTCGGTGAGCAGGTCACGATAAACGCCGACCTCGCCGTGCTGCCCCAGCACAGTGGCATCGAGCGGGGGCTGGACGGTGCGCAGCGTGTCGTTGCCGTAGGCACGGGGCAAACAGAACAGCAGGGCTGCATGTAAAAAGACCATTTTCATTTTCTGCATCTCGAAGGAATGGGGTGAAATGTGACCATCAAATTAACGCCGAAATACTGATTCATGGGCATCACAGGGTGCAAAATGCCCCTTAGTGGTGAGCCGTTCTCACCCTTTTACGTGAGGAAAAGAAGCGAAAAACTGGGCTGGACGGGCCACCACGTGACCCAAGGGTGAGGGCCTCACCCTTGGGCGGCATTTTGGCCGAATCACCATTTCGTGTGTTTTGCCGCAGTCCGCACACCGCCACCTTTGCAGCATACAATTCATTAAAAATCAACGAAAATGAAAAACGCAACCATTCTTTTTGCAGCCCTTTCCATGTTTTGCATTAGCTGCGGCCCAAGATTATATGTTCCGAATACCATCAACGCTCCACTTTTTGAGCGGAAGGGAGATTATAAGGCCAGCATTGCCTATAGGGCCAGCATACTTAACTACCAAGGTGGTTATGCCGTGCATGACAACTGGGCAATAGTGGCGAACGCTGTTTCTCCATTTTCATTGAACCCAAGTAGAAAACAATATTTTATAGAAGCGGGGGGAGGCTATTTCACGGCTTTCGGTGAAAGCAAGTGTGACATAAAGCCTTATAGGGCTGAAATGTTAACAGGATATGGTTTTGGCAGTGGCCAAAACGGTTGGGGAGGAGGGTCTCTTCTCGGCCTTGAACCTAAACATTCTTATGCCGGAGAATATCGTAGGTTCTTTCTCCAGCCTTCATTGGGGTATAAGGGCAAGGTATTCGAGGCTTCCTTTTCTACCCGCGTTTCATTTGTCCATTTTGATGATTATAACCATTATGAAAATGGAATATTGGCCGATAAAGAAGGCGATAATGCCAGATTCAGCACCATTGAGCCAGTTGTCACTGTTAGTGTGGGTTTCAATAATGCCAAGGCGTTTATGCAATTTGGGGCCTTGGGCCTTTTTGGTGGTTATTCCTCTGATTATTACAAGGTGGTCACAAATGACATAGAATTAGGCGCCATCATTCCCAGCATGTCATGCGGATGGACCTTTAGCCCTTGGAAGGGGCAATGCCCTCCTGAACCGGTCGTTAGCCTGGAACCTATTAAACAGCAGCCAACTGACACAGCCGCTGAGCCTGTGGAAATGGCAAAGGATTCCGTTGCCACGGTGTTCAACCTCACCAAATCCCAAGCGACCATTTGCCTCAGCGATGCAAGTGCGCCTGATGGGGACATCGTCAGCGTCAGCTTCAATGGCCGATTCGTGGTAAAAGAGGCTGAACTGTTCAAAAGCCCAGTCTGCTTCGACGTGGATTTGTTGGAGGGCAATGACAACATCATGTTGGTTCACGGCATTTTTGATGGCAAATTCAAGCCCAACACCGTGCGGGTAGTAGTGAAAGAAGGCCGCAAGGAACGCACTTTTAATATCAATACAGAGGAGGGTAAATCGGTGGAAATCCGCTTTAGGTTAAACTGATGTATGTCAAAAATTAATTCGTTGATATAATTCAAGTAGTTATTGCGCTAACTACACTTGTATCATTAAATTAATTAAGACATGTGGCTTAATATTATGGCCATATTGGCCAAACGGTGGGAACTGCTGTACAGCCAAATTCAATGAAAATAAAATGATTAATTTAAAAATCTCCGCCCTATTCTTTGTTCTCTTTTCTACTTATGCTTGTTCAAAAGATGACAATAATCCGACTGAATCCCCTATCATAGGAAAGTGGTTCATAACCAAAATGGTAGATTTAGAAATTACCCCTCAAAACCAAGATACACTTGAAACGGAATTTGGTACTGGGAGTTATTGGGACTTTAAAGCTGATGGTAGTCTCTCTGCACATATTGCCTTTCCCAACTCAATCATCAAAGACACAGTGGGCAGTTATAGCTATACGGCCAACAAGTTGACTTTATTTGATACTGATACCACCATTTATGATGTATTAGAACTGTCAAAGAATAAGTTGATTCTTCATCAACTTGACACGATGGATAATGCTCCTGGAGAGAGTTGGGAAGGATGGTTGTATTTTGAAAAATAATTGCCATTGCCACCGGGTTGCTATCACCTTCATGTCATTTCATCTAAATGGGTGACGGCCAGGAAGGTGCTTGTAGAGCCATGTCGCCGCTCTTTCACTGGTTGGCTTTCCCCAATACAGGGTTCTGAAAATTTGATTTTCGGAGCCCTGTTTTTTCGGAACTACCCTCAACCCATCCTCCATAGATGGACGGTTGGTTGGTTTTTTTGAAAACCATTGAACAATTCATACCCACTTCACCTGCCTTTAACCGTACCTTTGTTCGCCCTTTTCCAAACCGGGGGTCATTCAATGGACATTTCTACCTTTCGACAGCGCTTCAAAGAATTAGACGAGACGGAACGGATTATGTTGAAGCTGCTTGCCATCGCATACGAGCCGCTGAACCAGACCTCCATTATCAACCTCCTTCGGGAATGCGAAATCCGCACTGACCGGGGCAACTACCTGCAAGGCCCGCAGGTTAAGGAGTACCGTGAGCTGCTCGATGCGGGCGGCTGGCTGCACATCAACCTCAAAGCCGAAATACAGGTAGCCGAAAAGTTTCGTGAAATGGTGATGCGTATGGCCGTGGTGGACAAGGAGTTCCGCAGCTACGTTCGTCATATCCAGAAAGTGTTGCCATATCGGGAGTGGATGTGGGGCCCTCGCAATTTTGAGGTTTGCATTCGGGAGTTGCGCATCGCACTCTACGAAGGCAATGTGAAACGGGTGGAGGAAGTCATAGCCGATGTGGAACGCTACCACAAAGAGGCTTGGGTGAATTCCGATTTCTTCAAAAACTTTTTCACCCCTTTCAACGCCGAATGGCTGGCTACTTTCCCCGATGTCATTCAGGGAATGGCACTGCACCAGCTTATCTCACAAGCCGTACAAGACCTTGCTGCCGCTGATGAGTACCTCAAGTTTTTAGAAGAAAATAAATGGTTTACAGATAAGGAAAAACAGAAGGTCATTATCGGCATCTTGGTGCTTTACCACAGCCTGCGTGGCAATTTTGAGGAAGCACTCAGCATAGCAGAGGCCGACCCGCAAACGGGCATGGCCCGGTATGGGCGCATGGCCATACCACTGTTTTTCAAAGGAGAAGCCAAGCTGGCTGGAGACTATTTGGAGGAGTCTGTCAAGCAATTCAGAAAAGACATCGGGCTGCGCAAGGGCACCTTGCCCAATTTTCAAGGCATCGTCCACGTGCTAGCCACTTTGAAGCAAAAGGACAAAGATTACCTCAACGCAGCACTGAAACTGGTGGAAGATACCCCGATGAACCCGTTTTCAAACCTTTTTTCCTATTTGAAATCGGGCTTGCAGTTCCAGTTGAACAATTTTACGGGGGCGCAACACTCCCTCGGCCCGCAGCCCGATTCTCCGCTCGATTGGATTTTCTACGCCGCTGCCCATTACTGGAACGATATGCCATTGGCGGCTCACGCCAAAATTTTCCTCAAAAACAACTACCTCGCCGCCGCCAAGCATGGCTATCGCTGGGTAGAAATGGAGTTGGCCACCCTACTTTCTATTTTTGAACAGGAAAAAGCACTAGCCGACGAGTACGCCGAGACGGCTACCAAATTGCAACGGGAGCTTGGCATTGAAAGCATTACCACCATTTTCCCGAAAACAGAGGCTTGGGAACGCTCGTTGGAGGCGCTTTTGCAAATTCAGCCCAAGAAAGGCAAAAAGGTAGCCGCCGATGCACCCGAAAAGCAGACCCGCCTCGTCTGGTGGGTTGATTTTCAAAACAACCAAATACAGCCCGTCGAGCAAACCTTCGGCAAAGGCGCTTGGAGCAAGGGGCGCAACATCGCCCTAAAGCGCCTCAAAGAACTTGGCGTGGACAATATGACCGACCAAGACAAGGAAGCCGCTAAGTCCATCAAAATGAGCAACCACGGCTATTATGGCGGTGTGGAATATTTCTTTGAATTTGAAAAACTGCTGCCCGCACTTGTCGGCCATCCACTGCTTTTTTTGCTGGACAACCCCAGCATCAGCGTGGAGCTCGTTGCACAGCAGCCGCAAATCCATGTGGAGCAAATCGGCGAGGACTACGTGCTGCGCTTCTCCCATGAGTTCCGACAAGCGGGCGTGCAACTGACACGGGAAACCCCAACCCGCTACGTGCTGCTGAAAGTGAACGAACAGCACGCCGAAATCAACCGACTGCTCGACCACGGGCGACTGCGGATACCGCCCAAAGGCAAAAACCGCTTGATTGAGGCCGTGGGCAACCTTTCCACCATCGTGACGGTGCAGAGCGAGGTGGGCGGCGAGAGCGTGAACCTGCCGACCATTGAGGGCAACCCCGTCACTTTTGTGCATTTGTTGCCGGTCGGCAATGGCTTCAAAATGGAGTTCTTTGTAAAACCCTTCACCACCGAGCCGCCCTATTTCAAGCCGGGCGAAGGGCGGGACAGCATCATCGCCGAGGTGAAAGGCCAGCCCATGAAGGCCACCCGTGATTTGCGCAAGGAAAAAGAAAACGCCAAACGGGTGGAAACTGCCTGCCCGACCTTCCTGCGAACGCCCAACGAGAACCGGGAATGGCTTTTCGACGAAGCCGAGGATGCGCTGAACGCCCTGCTGGAACTGGAGCCATTGCGTTCGGCGGGCGAGGTGGTAATGGAACACCCAAAAGGAGAAAAACTGCGCATCGCTGGTTCCATTGGCTTCGACCAACTCAGCATTGGCATCAAAAAAGAGCGGGACTGGTTCAGCATGGACGGCAAGGTGCAGGTGAACGAGAACCTCGTCATGGACTTCCGCCAACTGCTCGACCTGGCACAAAACGCCAAGGGCCGCTTCGTGCAATTGAACGATGGGCAGTTCCTCGCCCTCACCAGCCAATTGCAGCGCAAACTGGAGGAACTGAATAACCTATTTACGAAGACAAAAAACGACCTGCGCTTCCACCCGCTGGCGGCGCACTCGCTCGAAGGCTTCACCGACCTGCTGCACGACGTGGAGGTGGACACTGCTTGGAAAAAGCAGTTGGGACGCCTGCGGGAAAGCCGGGACATCAACCCGAAAGTGCCCTCGACCTTCAAGGCGGAACTGCGCCCCTACCAAGAGGACGGCTTTAAATGGCTGTCGCAACTCGCCTACTGGGGCGTGGGCGCCTGCCTCGCCGACGACATGGGTTTGGGTAAAACAGTGCAAGCCCTCGCCCTCTTGCTCGACCGGGCGAAGCTCGGCCCAGCGCTCGTTTGCGCCCCTGCCTCGGTGGTGCGCAACTGGTACCACGAGGCCGTGAAGTTCACCCCGACGCTGCGCCCCCTCGTTTTTGGCGAAGCTGACAGAAAAGAAACCCTCGACGGCCTGCAACCCTTCGACCTGCTGCTGTGTAGCTATGGCCTGATGCAACAGGAGAGCGAGTTGCTGACCGAAACGCATTTCTCAACCATCGTGCTGGACGAGGCGCAGGCCATTAAAAACCGGGCGACGAAGCGCTCGCAGACGGCCATGCTTTTGCAAGGCGATTTCAAAATCATCACTACGGGTACGCCCGTCGAGAACCACCTTGGCGAGCTGTGGAACCTGTTCAACTTCCTGAACTCCGGCCTGCTCGGCTCCCTCGACCGCTTCAACGAGAACTTCGCCGTGCCCATCGAAAAACTGCAAGACCGGGAGCGGCGCAACCAACTCAAGCGGCTCATCCAGCCTTTCATTTTGCGCAGGCGCAAAAACGATGTATTGGACGAGTTGCCGGAAAAAACGGAAATCACGCTCACCGTGGAGCTATCGCCAGAGGAGCGGGCGTTCTACGAGGCATTGCGGCGCAAAGCAATAGAAAACATCGAAGGCTCGAAGGGCGGCGACCCTTCCGATAAGCGCTTCAAAATCTTGGCAGAACTCATGCGGCTGCGCCAAGCAGCCTGCCATCCAAGGCTCATCCAGCCGGACAGCAAGCTATCGAGCAGCAAGCTGAACCTCTTCGCCGAAACGGTGGAGGAACTTATCGAAGGCGGGCATAAGGCACTGGTTTTCAGCCAGTTCGTGAAGCATTTGGCACTCATCGAAGAATGGGCGAAAAGCAAGGGCATCAGCTACCAATACCTCGATGGCAGCACCCCGCTGCCGCAGCGTGACAAGGCCATCCGGGCCTTTCAGGGCGGCGAGGGCGACCTCTTCCTTATCAGCCTCAAGGCGGGCGGCTTCGGCCTCAACCTCACTGCCGCCGACTATGTCATCCACCTCGACCCTTGGTGGAACCCCGCCGTGGAAGACCAAGCCAGCGACCGAGCCCACCGCATCGGGCAGTTGCGCCCCGTGACGATTTACCGCTTGGTTGCCGAAGAAACGATTGAGGAAAAAATCGTGAAGCTCCACGCCGACAAGCGGGAACTGGCGGACAGCCTCTTGGATGGGACGGAAGTGAGTGCGAAATTGAATGCGGAGGAGTTGTTGGCGCTGATAAAGGGGTGATAAAATCACTGCAAAAAAATGGTAGGTTGGTGGCTCTGCCACCAACCTACCATTTTTTTGTTAGGCGGAAATTTTGCTTAGCAAAATTTCCGCCTAACCCTTTGAGCAGCCCCCCCAATCACCTAGCCACCACCACCTTCCCGGTCATCGTTCCGTCCACCGTCTTGAGCCTGACGAGATAGGTGCCCTCCGGCTGGTTCCCGGTGGAGACCATTATTTTGTTCGGGCCTTTGTTCAGTTGAAAATGCTGCTGCACGGCCACCTGCCCGCTCGGCGTGACCAGCTCCAGGGTGGTGTCACCGGCCCCCGATGCCTCAAAGTCCGCCACGAAATACTGTGTGGCGGGGTTGGGGGTGATGGTTAAACTTGCCGTTGCCGGCCCGTTGAGTTTAGCGGAACGAATTGGCGAATGCTCGGACCTGCCGTTCAAATCAACCATCCTCAACCTGTAGTAATAGGACGGGCCGGGGCGCACCGCCCCGTCCGTGTAGGCGTAATCGCCGCCTCCCTTGCCTTGGGCCCAGGCGATTTTCGTGAAGTCAATGCCGTTCTCGGAACGCTGCAACTCGTAGCCGGAAAAGTTCTGCTCATGGGCAGAGGCCCATTTGAGCTGGATTGACATATCGCTTGCCCTGGCTTCGAAGCTCGCCAGTTCAACCGGCAGGGCCTGCTGTGCCTGGCCGACGACGATTACCGGGTGGCCAGTAAAACCGTTGTCGAGGTACACCAACGGTGGGACCTGGGCCGTGCTCGCCAGATAGACATCCCCGCCGTTGCCGGAAATGATGGTGAAACTGACGGACATGAGCAGCGTCTGGGCGCTCGGCACTGCGAAGCCCGCAAAATTGTTGTCGAAATTCTGGTAGAAAAAGTACCCGGTGTGCGTGCTGGGCACGCTTGGGTTGCTCTCCGATTGGAACAGGATGCTGGACTCGTTGGCGGTGCCCCAGTTGTTCGGCGGCCCGGTGACGGGCGTCGCATTGAAGCCGGTGACCGTCGCCTTGGTGTTGTCGTAGTAGAGGTAGGTCGTGAAGCCCATCATATTGTTGGCGGAGCCAATACTTTGGGCATAAATACTGACCGTGCGGGTAGAACCCGCCCCACTGACTACCATCGAGAAACGCACGTCTTGAGCGTTCACTGTCAACAGTGCCAAAAAGCTTATAAGGATGAGACCTATTTTTTTCATGTTTGCTTGATCGTGTTTAATTGTATTGGTTTAGAAGTGGGCCGACTTGTTGGGTGTCGCCTGGCTCTTGGTGATGGCCGGGTCCACGACGTTCGTGTTGCCGTCCAGGTTCACGTCGCTGCCGAGATAGACCCGGAGCTGGTTGGGCGTTGACTGGCTCTTGGTGAGCGCCACGTCCACCACGTTGATGAACCCGTCCCCGTTGGCGTTGGCCCGCCAAAGCCCGAAAACGCCGCCCGACAGGCTGGCCTGGGCCGAGTTCGACTGGATGGCCGGGTTCTGGTACGCCTTGGCCTGGGCATCCGTGAAGTCATAGGCCGTCGAGTTGCGGGTCAGGTCGAGCAGGGCGGGGGTCCTCACCCCGAGGTGGTTCCGGTGCTTGACGGCAAGGTAATAATTGCCGGGCGCCGCCTGCCGGAAGCTCAGCGGCGAGGTGCCGTCCACGTCCACAATATCGCCGTCCCGCTGCAGGAGCGCAGACCTGGTGTACTGAACCACTGCTGGGTTCGTGGCGTCCCTCAGCTCGATGAACATCCAGTCCACGATGGCATCGTTGCCCGTCGTGTTGAGGACGCTGGCCAAGCAGGACTCAAGCCCGCCGCCATTTTTGTGCGTAAAGCCCGCAATGCTGGAGTATGGCTCTGTCGTTGGCAGGAGGCTGTTGGAGCGCAGCCCGTCCGTCATCGAGCCGCTGGCGAAGGGGCCTTGCAGGAACACCTTCGGACTGACCTTGACGCCCCTGCCGTCGGCGACCACGAACTGGCTGAAGGAGTTGATGCCGTTGCCCGTGCTGAAACTTATCTTCCCCTTGTTCGTGCCCGTGTTTTTCACCAAATCCGCCACATCTTGGGCCGTGCCCCAGGTGTTGCCGAAGTCGTTCGAGCGCCGCTTGAACAGGCTGAACATGCTTGGGGAGGCCTCATCCAGGGCGCTGATGCCAGCGAGGTTTTCGAGCACCACGCTGTCAAGGGCGGTGAAGCTGGCGTTCGTGCCGAAATTTCGCACGACCCAGTAGGTCTTGTCCGTCACGATGCTGCCGTTGTCCGGGTTCTGGTCGGGCGGCACGTTCAGGCGGCTGACGAGCAGCTCCCCGTTCGGGTAGGTGCCGCTCGGCGGGAAGCCCATCTTCAGCCCGGTGGTGCCGAAGGTGTAAACGCCGCCGCTGCTCACCGTCGTGCGGTTGCTCACGCCGCCGCCGACGGGGGCAGTGGAGGGGGTGCGGGTCACGCTTGCACTATTCAGCGTCGCATGGTTGCGATTGCCAGTTTTATCGTAAGCCTTGCCGCTCGTTTCGTTGAACTGGAGGTAAACCTTCATCTGTTGGCCAGCCAAGTTGACGACATCCTCCTTGGTCAAGTGCATCAATTCCCTGATTTCGCTTTTCGAAAGTGCTCGGTTCCAGATGCAGACCTCGTCAATTTCACCATTGAATGTCCTTGCACTGCTGGAGGCATCGTTGCCTAGGCGAAGGGTGGAGTTGAACTCTTCGATGGCGTGGGTCGTGGTATTTACCGCCGAGTCACCGTTCAAGTAAATCATCCCCTTGGTCGGTTGGACAACGAGCACAACATGGCTCCATTCATTGGCAGGGGCTATCTTCCCACTGCCCCAGTTGTATTGCCCATCGTTCCAGTGGTAGCGCAATTCGTTGTTGGATTTGATATGGATGCCCGCCACCGTATTGCCACCCCTGCAAAAAATCACACCTGCATTGTCGCTCTGCAAGCCGTTGGGTTTTATCCAAGCCGAAATGGTGACAGTGTTTGAATTAAGGTTCAAAGCTGGCACTACCGCATAATTACCGCTGCCACCGGGCAGTACCAACGAACTGCCAGCTATGGAATCCGCTTCGCAAATGCGCCCCGGGTCCACCTCCGTGATGTAGTTCGGGCCATTGCTCAAAGTGATTTGGGTGCTGCCCTGAATATTGCTTTTTCGATTGAAACGAATGGCATTTGTGCCATTGAAACGGATGCCTTTTGATTTGGTGCTCCACGTTGCGCCTACCCCGTTTTCGCTCCGCAAATGCACGACGCCCTTGCTCGGCGTACCGAGCGAAGCCATGAAACCAGCGTCCGTAGAAGTCAATTCGATGGAATCCAATGGCGGGAAGCCCGGCGAAGTGGCATATTGATTCAAAATCCAATAATTGTCGGGGAAGTCATTCGTGTTCGGTTGGGCATCGGGGGCGATGTTCAGCCGGGTGGCCACGATACTACCACTGGGTTGCTCGCAATCCGACATCCATACCTTGGTGCCGACCTGCGAAAAATCGTAAGCTGTTTGCGCAGCACTGAGGTTCAGCAATTGCGCTTTGCCGCCGCCAATGGGCGCTGTGCTGGTAGCAAGCAACGCTCCGCCCACAAGCCCTCCGTGGTATTTGCCAGCATGGTCCATGATTTTCGTGCCGTTCACGAAATTGTTAAACTGCCAGTAGCCAATCAGGTCGGGGTCGGTGGGAATGACGTCTTCCCTTGTGATATGGCGCAAGCGGCGCACCTCGTCATCGGAAAGTGCCCGCCTCCACATGGTCACTTCGTCAATATCGCCTTTGAAAAAATGGTCGGAAGGCCCTTTGCCAATATGAATGCTCTGAATCGTACCGGGCGAAAGCGCACGGGTATCTACGTATTTATTGCCATTCAAGTACATGGTGGCCGAGGTAGGCGTGATGACCAACGCCACATAGCTCCACTCGTTGAGCGGAACGGTCATGCCGCTGTTGTTGCCCCAAACCGAGGCGTTGCCCGGCCATTTGTACCAAAGTTTTGAGGCATAATAATCGAAGACCAAGCCCTCGGTATCGTTGCAATGGGCGCACCAATCGCCGCTGCTGAACAGGGCGGCGTAGGCATCCTGTGCCCCATTGGGCTTCCACCAGCCCGTCACCGTGAAATGGGTCAGGTTTGTCAGGTTGGCTTCTTGCGAAATGAAATAATCGCCATTGGCAGCAGTGCGCATGACCTGTCCGGGCAGGGTATCCGGCTCGCACATGCTGTTCACCTTCACCATGTCCGTGATGGTCTTGGTGCTGGTGTTCGTGCCTTCGGCAACGGTCAGTGTCACATCATAGCTGCAATCGGTGGTGCAGCTCCCGAACACCACTTTTGGGTTGCGAACGGTCAGGCTGCTCACCCATTGCGGAGCAGGACTAAAAGACCACGAATAAGTGGCGCTGCCCGATGCAATGGAATAACTATCGAACTGTATGGTATCCCTTGCGCAGAAAACCGAGTCAGTGGTGGTGATGGGCTGCGCAATGGGCGTTGAGGTGGCCGCCAAAGGCGTTTCCCAGATGCCGTGGCCGCTCGTGGCAAGCCTCAGCTTATTGTCCCGATAAAACGGCTTCATCTGCAATGGGCTTGGAATGGTGGGCAGGCCGTCGCCATAGTCCACCCAATCGGAAGTGGCATTGTTGTATTGCATCACGGTAGTACCCGTAGCCAGATAGACCACGTTGTTCGTGCCGCCCTGAAAGAATATATCGTAGGGGTGCTGGCCGTTCAGCGTGGTGGTTTGGTCCATGTCCTGCCAAGCCGTGCCGCTACTGATGAGGCGGTAGACTTTTTGGCCATTCGCAGCGTCATTGGCACATACCCAGAGGTCGTTTTCATCGCTGGGGTTCAGGGTGATTTCCAGTTTGTTGCGGTTGCTGGCGGGCACATTGGGCAATTGCGCCCAGTTGGTGCCGCCATCGGTGGTGCGCCAGATTTGGCGGGCGTTCGTACCGTTCGGCTTGAACACCACATAGATATAATTGGGGTTGGTGCGGGCAATTTCGATTTCGAGCGTCCGACCGCTTGCGCCAAAGTCCCGCAGCATTTGGAAGGTCGTCCCCTTGTCTTTCGACCGCCAGATTTTGCTGTCCTCACCCATGTACATCCAATCGCTGTAGCGTGGGTCGAAATAGATGCCGCTGGAATTGCTTTCGGTATAGGCTTCGTTCGGGATTTTTGGCAAAATGCCATAATCCGTGTAACCGATGGTCATGTTCGTTGGGATGCTCCTCGAAGCCGTTCCGCCCGACCAATATTGGTTGAAATATGCCTTGCGGTCGGTCGGGTGTACGTAGCCGGTGGACTCCTCCACGCCGCCCAGTTTCACGCTGTTGCCGACGCCGTAAGTTTGGTAATAGCCGCTGTTGCCGACGTGGTAGCGGCCGCCCACCAGTATGTCCTCGTTCCAGCCAGCACCGAAGCCCCAATAATTGGAGCCGGAAATGCCGTATTTTCTGGATGTAAAAGTTTGAAGGTTGTCCGTCGAATATTCGATACCGCCGTCGTTGGCCACCCAGACCTCCGTTCCATTCACTTCTATGTCCTGAATATCGGCGTGAACGTTGCTCAAGCGCTGCGAATCGGAGCCGCCAATGGCCGTGAAGGAAGTGCCGCCGTTGCTGCTTTCGCTAAGCCTTATCGTCCCAATCCACATCAAATCGGCATTGAGTTGCGAGACCTCAAAATCGAAATTGTAGAAGCCCTGATGGTAGCCATCGGAATAGGCCGCCACGTTCCAGGGCATGGTGTTGGCGGGCTGGTAGGGACTGCCGTATTGCCCAGCGGGCAGCGTCCAGTTATCGCCTTTATCGTTGCTCCGCAACACGCCAATCCAGCCATTGTCGCCCACTTTGCTGTCGCCGATGAGGCAGACATAGACCCGGTCTGGTGCGGCAGCCGACACCGCTATTTTACCGCCACCGATGCTGGCGTTGGCGGGCACGGCGGGCGAGTAATAGCCAACATCCTTCAGCGTCCAAGTGCCGCCGCCATTGTCGGAGCGGAAAAGCTCGGAGCGTTTGAGCGTGGTATTGCTCTTGAGCAAATAAACGACGTTCGGATTGGTCGGGTGCCAATCAATGTCGTGGCATTCTTGGGTATAAATGGCCGAACCCCAAGTCGCACCGCCGTTGGTGGAAAGATAAAGCCCGTTGGAGGCTGCGCAAAAAACACTATCGGGATTGGAGGGGCGGTACTTGATTTCATAGCCAGTGCCGCCAAGGTTTTTCACCTCCGTCCAGATTGTGCCGCCATCCGTCGTGCGATAAATTCGGTTGTTGACGCCAATCATGACGATGTTCGGGTTCGTCGGGTGTATTTCCAAGGCCCCGTATCCGCCCGAAAAAACCTCATCAAAAGTCAGTTGCGTCCAAGTGGCCCCGTGGTTGATGGACTTGTACATCGCACCGCTCTCCGAGCCACAATACAGGATGTCAGAGTTGCTGTTCGATTGGTCGAGGGAATAGACGTTGACCTGGTTGGAATAAGGCGTTGTGGTGCCCGAAATAAAGGTCTCCCACGGGCCGATATTCGTCCAAGTACCGCCCATTTTCTCGGCTTTTTTGGCTTGCAGCTTCCGCAAATCGGCCAATTTCTGCTCCTCCTCGGCAGGGCTTGGCAGCCGGATGAAGCCCTCGTCGTTGACGAAGCGCTGCACCTGTTTTATCCAGTACTTAAAGTTCTGGCCGTGCTCGGTTTTCTTGTACTTATTCGTGCGGTAATAGGCTTCGTAGGCCGCCACCACCTCGTAGAAATTGGGGTCTTGGCCATACATCATCACGGCCCAGTCAGGCGTGTTGGCGTCAATATGCGGCACTGTCTTGAACCATTCTGGGTGCGGAACCGGCGGGTAGCTAATGCTTTGAGAAAAGGCAACTGCCTGGGCAAATAAGCCAAACAGCAAAAACCAGCATTTTCTTGTCATGATAGTGTGTTCGATGTTTTCGTTTCTCCAATTGGCCAGTAGGGGGGATTTGGCGGGGCGGTAGCTAATTATGTTATCGGGGGCTGATTTGTTCGGGACTTAATCAGATGGAGGCTTGTTGTCGCAAATGTAAACAAGCAGATTAGATTGGAGGGTTTCATAATTGTCCAAAAGGGTCTTCTTGTAATAATTATGTCGTGTTTCTAAGAGGGCTTAGAGGATTGATTATTTGATTCAATTACAGATACCAGCGGCAGCGCCGCAAAATATTTGTAGC
>JADLHE010000105.1 GCA_020848965.1 Saprospiraceae bacterium | reverse complement strand
GAATCAAAGCTATCAAAAAAACGCCCTACACCACCCTATCTGCCCACCGAAGCCGATAAACCCGAAGAATTGGCTGCCGAACGGGAGGAGAGTTGGGTTGATAAGCGTTGATAGCGGCTATTTGAGCAAATCCCGCACCTCCCGCCCGAATTTCTTCGCTTTTGCAGGCGATTTGGCTTCGAATCTTGGCCAACATCTCCTCATCGTTGAAGAGCCGGGCCTTCCAGGCCATCATCCAATGTTCGGCGGTGCGGTATTGCAGGCCTTCTCCTTCAAAAGGCTGTTCCCACCCCACTGGCTTAAATCGTAAATCGTAAATCGCAAATTCGTAAATCACTTGATGTCGAACAAAACCCCTTTCTGCTTCAGTACATTGTACTTTTCTCGCTGGTCGTCTGGCAATTTATGGAGATGAAGAAGGCGCACCGGGCGTGGCTGGTGTTGGTGGGAGTGGTGCTAATGGCGTTTTTGGGTTAATAGTTGGGTTTTACAAAAGTTGACGTGAGGCCAGAATAAAGCCTCACGTCTCCTTTTTTACAACCAAAATTGGTCTTTCCATACCTCCTCGAATGGCTGGGCATGATGCTGACTTTCAATCGCTGACAGTTGCGCAGGGGTTGCAATGGCCTGTATTTCAGGGAAAACAATACGCTCTTCGTATCGGATATGTGCCGTCAGGGTCTCTTCTAACAGGCTCAAATGCCGCTCCAAGTCATCGGCAGCGGCGAAGAGTCGCCTCAAGCCCCCATGCTCCCGCATTGCCCGTTTCACCATCGGATGCTTATGGTCACCAAGCACGGGGAAAACATACTGTTCTTCCACCTGAAAATGGAGCTTCAAGTGCGCTGCAAAAAACCAGTCGCAATAGGCTTTTATTCGTTCCAATGCCACCCCTTTTTCAAATCCTGCTCGGATTTTCCAGCAAAGCAGCAGCCCGTGGTGGTGGTCTCTGCTCAATGGCTGCAAAGACAAGTGTCGTTTCAAGGGTTTCGTGTTTTCCATGTTCAATTTGCAAATTGCTGCTCCAATTGGATAGCACGGGGGAACATGATATTGTTTTCCAAATGAATGTGCAGGTGCAGGTCTTCCTCAAACTCCCGCAGCATGGCAAAAGCCACCCGGTAGGTCGTGCAGCCATCGTCGGGGGCCGTGTACTGGCTGCTGAGTTCTGCTATTCTTTCAAGGCGGTCACCTTCCACTGTATGCTCGGCCATCATCATGTGGATGGGGTTTTGAACCGTGCCGAACGGCGGCGGCGCAGGGTGTGTCTCTGTGGCCAGTTTCCTGATGAACGGGAAAAGTATCATTTCCTCTTTGTGCATGTGGGAAGTTAATTCGTCGGCAACGTGGGCAAACTCATCCCTGATATCGAACAATTCCGGGTGGCGCTCGCCGTGCACCTTGCAGAGCTTGTTCAAATACTGCATCAATTCCGGCGTCTTCTGAGCCACGTAGCGGTGGTGCTTTTTCTCGACATAATCTGCCAATAGGTCAAGCGGCCAAGTGAGATAATCGGCGGCGGCTTTGTCGGTGATGATAGCATCTTGAAGCTCCTTGACGAGTGCGGGCGCTTTTAGGTTTTTACTTTCGCAAACCTCGGTGATGGAGCGGCCACCTTTGCAGCAGAAGTCAATGCCGTGGGATTGGAACACGGAAGCAGTGCGATAGTCTTGGGCGACAATTTCGCCGACAGTCAAATCTTGATTGATGTTCATATTAAAGTCGTTTTAAACCAAGGTGATTAAGTGACGTAGTACATGAAGCGTTCCTAAGCCCTGGCTTGGTTGATTTTTTTACCGATTCAAAAAAGTAAGGCCATCTTTTAGGCCGAGCGCCAAATCCATCACCGTAGTCTCCTCCAGCATGGCCTTCAACTCGCCACGCACGGCGGCAAAACGGTGGTGCATAGGGCAGGGTTTGAGTGCATTGCAAGCCTTTAGGCCAAGGCCACAGCTCGTGAAAATTGTGACTCCATCTATGGTCGTGACGATTTCGATGAGGCGGGTCTCTTGTAGTTCCTTGCGCCCAATCTCAAAGCCTCCGTGGATACCTTGTACCGATTGGATGATGCCCTGCCTGGCCAATTGTTGCAAAATCTTGGCCGTGAACGGCAAGGGCGAGCCAGTCTCTTTGGCAATGTCTTTGACGCTTATCCGTTTACCGGACAACGAGTTGGAGGCAATGAGCAGGGTTGCCTTAATGGCATATTCGCAAGCTTTTGAAAACATGTTTTTGAATTCTTTAGCAATGGACTAACAAGTTAGGCCCCATTTCTTGCAACAAATTTACTCAAAATTTTAAAACAGGATAATTTTATCCGATTTAAGATTTTAGGTTTGCCACGATTTTTACAATTCAAAGACAAAGCAACTGTCACATGGAAGAAAAAAAGCAAATACGCAAAAGGATGCTTGCCATGCGAGAAGCCTTGGCGTTGACAGACAAGCAATGGCACGACCAATTTATTTGTGAAAAACTTTGGCAACTGGTTCGGGAGAAGAAAGCAAGCACTGTGCATACCTATCTTCCCATGGGGCAGGAGGTGGATATTTTTCCTTTCATTGAAACTATGCTGAAGAACGGTTTGACCGTCGTCGCCCCGAAGTCGCTCAAGGGGCGTAAATTGGAAAACCTCGTGCTGCACTCGCTTACTGACCTGGAAGCGGGCATCTATGGCACCAGCCACCCAGCGGGCGGGGAGGTTTATACTGGCAGTTACGACTTGTTCATTGTGCCGGGCCTTGCATTCGACCGCCAATACAACCGCATCGGCTATGGGGCAGGGTATTACGATGCCTTTCTTGGCAGCCAAATGAGTGGGTATAAGCTGGGTATCGGCTACCCGTTTCAACTTGTGGATACATTGCCGAGCGAGCCGCACGATGTCCGTTTGGATGGAATATTATGTGGGTGAATAATCTTGCGGAATGTAGCCACCCAATTTAGCAGTTCAGTCAGTTTGGCCACTTTCTGCAATTTCAATTGTCCTTCATGCCACCTGTGCCAAAATTGAGCAGCAGGGCTACTTTTCACTAAAATTCAAACCGCATGAAGAAACTTTTCCTCCTTCCGCTTATCACTTTCCTCTTTTCACAAATAGGCTTCGCCCAACAACTCGCCCTGCCCAGCAACGGCACGAACCCCCGCATGTGGGCGGGCACCCGCATTGGCGTCACCGACCTCGAAATCAATTGGGGAGCGCCCGGCGTCAAGGGCCGTGAGGGCAAAATCTGGGGCACCGACGTCGCACATTTTGGCTTTGCCAACCTCGGTTTCGGCACGGCCAAGGAGTCGCCGTGGCGGGCGGGTGCCGACGAGTGCACGACCATCTCCTTTTCCACCAACGTGAAAGTGGAAGGCAAGCCGCTCTCCGCTGGCAAATACGCTCTGTTCATGGCCCTCAGTGCCGACGAGGTCACTCTTATTTTCTCCAAAAACCCGGCGGCCTGGGGCAGTTATTTCTACGAACCAATGGAAGATGCCCTTCGGGTAACGGTGCGCCAACAAAAGGACCTGCCCCAGAGCCGGGAGCGCCTCGCCTACCTCTTCGACAACCCAACCGACCGTTCCGTGACCGTGGCGCTGGAATGGGAGCGCTGGCGCATCCCCTTCAACGTGGAGGCGGACAAAGTGGCCACGGGCCTTGCCTCCATCCGCTCGCAGATGACCAGTGGCCTTGGCTTCGACCCGCCCAGCTTGCAGACCGCTGCGCAATGGTGCCTCACCAACAACGTGAACTTGGAAGAGGCGCTGTTCTGGATTGAGTCGGCCACGTCGCCCAACCTTGGCGGAGTGCAGACCTTCACGGCGCTGAATATTAAGGCTGGTTTGCTCCGCAAATTGGGCCGAAATGCAGAAGCGGAGGAGACCTCAAAAACCGCCTTGGCGAAAGCCACCATCCTAGAATTGCACAGCTATGGCCGACAGCTCATTTCGGAGAAAAAACCTAAAGAAGCGCTCGCCGTTTTTGAGCAAAACCACAAGCAAAACAATGGTGCTTGGCCTACCAATGTGGGCTTGGCAAGGGGCTACTCCGCCAACGGCGACCTGAAAAAAGCACTCGAACACGCTAAATTGGCGCTTGCGCAAGCACCCGATGCAACGAATAAAACGAGCGTAGAGGGAATGATTAAAACATTGGGCGAAGGGAAGGCCATTGCACAATAAAAACAAGCATATTTTAGGGAGGAACAGCCCAACATTAAAGCAAGCCGAGCCTTTTTCTAATGTCTGAAAGCTGCTCCTCCCTCACCAATTTTCCGTTGCTGAACACCAATTCCAGCAGCCCGTCGGCTTCCCCCGTCCAGTCCATTTCATCGAAAAGTGCGGGCTTGCCGTCGCCGTTGTAGGCAATTTTTATGAGGCCCTTGGCCGATTTTTTCGTGCCGTCGTCCGTTTTTGGGTCTTTGAAAATGGGGCGGCCCTCGCCGTTCACCTCGCCGTAGGTAGCCTTCATGGCAAAGCCGAAAGTGTCACGGGTCACGTACTCATACGTGAATGAACCGATACCCAGCACCACGTTGAAAGAGGCGAAACCCTTGTTTTTCAAACCTTCCAGAATGGCCAGTTGCCGCTCCGGGGTGATGCTGTCGCCATAAATCAGGCCGATATGCGGGTCGAGCAGGCGGTAACCTTTCGCCGTGACCGTGCCCCCGAAAACCTCCCAAAGGCATTCGATGGCACCCTTGTGGGCCGGGCTGCCGACGGGCGCATCGGGGTCGCCGCAGATGATATGGACGGGGTCGCCAGAGTCGGGGCGGATGACGACCTTGCCGTTGCGGGCCATGATTTGGTCTTTTAGTTGGGGCAAATAAGCCGTTATCACCTGCCAAAAATCCCAGGTATCCGACACGATGGAGACGATGCCCGCCGGGTAGGTCTCCGTGATGAGGCGTCGGAAAGTGGCCAGTTCGCCGTCCGCCATGCCCATGCACATCACCGAGTGCTCCGTGGCAGGCACCGAGCCACCGATGAGTTCCGCTTCGCAATTTGCACCGTAGTATTCCTCCAGAAAATCAATGGCTGGCACGGTGTCCGTACCCGTGAACGAGAGCAGGTGCCCCGCCCCACTGATGACCGCATCTTCGATGCCGGACATGCCCCGCATCGAAAAATCGTGGCCCTGCCAATTGACGAAGTCACGATTGCCCACTGTTTCGTCGGCATATTTATCAAACACTTTGCGGTACTGCCGGGCGATGGTCGCCGAGGTGCAGGGCTTCCAAAGGACGCAGGACATGAGGGTTTCGAGGTAGTTGGTCAGCCAGAAGAACTCAGGGTTGGTGTTGCGGATGGTGAGCATGGGCACCCGCAGTGGCACGAGCGAGCCTTCGGGCAGTGCCTTTATTTCGAGGGGCAGGTGGCCAAGGTCGTGCAGCGCCTCGATATGCTCCATCGAGACGGCACCAGCACCGAGCGAGGTGTCCATCCGGTGGCGGTAGCGGGCCACCACTTCGGCTTTTGGTTTTTGGAAAAAAAGCTCGTCCCACTGCCGGATGAGGTATTCCTTGATGAAATACTGGAGGCCAAAGAAGACGATTTCGTCCACCTCTTTCATGCGGCTTTTGCGGGGCGTGAGGTTGCTGTAAACAAGGGTCGTGCCTTCGGGGTACTGGCGGCGGTGGTCGGCCTTGTAGAAGTCAATGAGGTGCAAGGGTTGTAGATTCATGATAAGGATTGAAGGATTGAATGAATGAAGGATTGAAGGGGTGTTTTGATTTAGGCTCAATTATGAGTAGCATTATGAGAAAATGAATAATTCAAAACATTAGCTGACCTTGATAAATCGCCATCAATATAGGCGATGCCGCCCCTTGAATTCACCAAATCAACTACTGCTTCCAATGATTTTAATTGACCTTTTCTAAATCCAGCAGGAATGACGTGAAGTATGGTCGTTTTAAATTTGTTGTGAACACTATCAACCACTTCGGCAATGGAGAAAACTCCTTGCATTTCCTTGGTGATGCAATAAAAATGGATATTGCATTCAAGCTCCTTTTCTTGCCTTTCTATCGCTTGGCATTCAGGTGTCCAATCTTCGACAACG
>JADLHE010000104.1 GCA_020848965.1 Saprospiraceae bacterium | reverse complement strand
TTTCCATGCAAGCCTTTCCAAATTATTGAAGGTATTTCCGTAGAAACCGTCTCAAAAGTAGAACAATGTTTTGTGAAGTGCATTAATTAAAGAAACTTTGCGCTCGAATTTTATCCTGTTTACTTTCCAAGACAATTATGAAACGCATTTTATGCCTGCTTGCCTTCGCTTATTTTTGGCTGGCTGGCTGCCAAAACGACCCACCCGCACCGCCTGCCGAACCAGCGCCTTTGCCTCCACTCGATTCTGTGGAAGTGGTGGAAACCCCCGACCCCTATTATCTGAAGAAATATGTGGGTAAATTGGGTGACAAACTAGACGTTGAACTTGTACTTGTAAATTGGGGCGATGGTTTTATTTCGGGCCGCTACCAATACACTGGGCTAAAAAAACCTATCGAACTTAGTGGCGACTTCAAGCTGGGAGATGGCAGAAGTGTCGCAATTTCCGAGTTTGAAAACGGCAAAGAAGGCGCAAAAATGACCGGTGTCATCAATGCACAAGACAGCTTAAAACTGACTTGGAAAAGCAAAGATGGCAAGCAAATCCTGCCTCTGAACGCAGTTTATGCCCCAACGGAAACCGACTCAATAGGCTGGACAGGCAACTGGCACCTGAACCAAGTCTGGGACGGCGGCTGGCTCATGGTCGGTAATGTGACCGAGGATGCCTTCGATTTTGCCCTGAGCGTGGTGCGGGGCAGCCACGTGGGCACCTTGGAAGGCCAAGCCAAACGCAAGGGCAACGAGGCCATATACAAGCAAGTAACCTATGAGGAGAAACCTTGTGAACTGCATTTCAAGAACATGGGCGACCATGTGTTGATTGACCAAGCAAGTGATAACTTGGCCTGTGGCTTCGGTGCTAGGGCACATGCTTCTGGGCGTTTCGACAAGAAAAAGCTCATTCGCAAATCTGTCTTGGCCGTTGGCAATGGAACGGACGACGTGTTTCCAACGCAAGCCCTCCACGATGAGTTCCGCCGCCTTGTGGGCGATAAAAACTACGAGCTTTTCGCTTTCAACATGCAGGTAAAAGAGCGCACGACCAACAAAATGGGGCAAACCGTGGTCACGGGCGCTGTGCCGGGACTTTTTACCACCAACGAAGCCATCATCATTTACGACCAATCAGGCAAAATTTGGGCGACAACTTTGGATTTCAAGGAAGGCAGCGACGAGCCTCATTTGCATAATTTTACCACCGTTGCGGGCGAAAAGCAAAAACTGCATCCAGACATTGAGACTTGGCGTGAGCGTTTTAAGAACTACAAGATTGTGTTTTAACTATACTTGCAGCAGTTTTGGAAGCGTGGTTATTGAAAAATGGGCAAAATCCACTCCTTAGCTTCGCATCGGTTTTCAACAGTTGGCTCCTTCGAGATACGGTTTCTGTCAAAACCAACGTTTAGAAAACAGTCAACCCAAGTTTTCACCTTTATTTACCAAAATTTTTTGATGCAAACATACCACAAGATGAACATTGCAAAATCCTTTGGCTTAGGCTTGGCCTTCCTTTTTATCGCTTCGCAATCATTTGGCCAAGCGGCCTTGAAGCGGGCCAATAAGCAGTACGAACTGGGCACTTTCAACCTTGCTGCCCAATCGTACAAAGAGTTTTTGGCCAAAAACACCGACAACGGGGAGGCCAACAGCAAGCTCGCCGACTGCTACCGCCACCTCAACCAGCAAGAGAAAGCCCTACCCTACTACCAAGCCGCCATTGCCTCCGGCGAGGTGCAGGACATCTATATTTTCCAATACGGCCTGACACTGCAAGAACTTGGCAGGTACGATTTGGCCAAGGGCGTGTTCAACAAATTGGGTGAAAAATCGGATGAGTTCAAAGTGCGGTGCAAACAATTTGCCGAGGCATGCGAGTTCGCCTCCAAATCGGATGCAGCCGAACCCTACAAGGTCAGCAACGAATTTGCGAACACGGCCTCCTTTGATTTTGGCCCAGCTTTCTTCGGCGAGCAATTGGTCTATTCCTCCGGCCGCTCCGATATACGGGCGAAGGACAGCCGCAATGCGCCATCGGGCGGCAGCGAAGGTACCAATCGTCTCTTCATCACCCAACGGGACAAAAACGGCTTTCTGGAAGTGCCAACCACCCTGCACACTGGCTTTGGGGCTAGTGTGAACGAAGGCCCGGCATCTTATACAACGGACGGCCAATGGGTTGCTTTTACCCGCAACAATTTCATTGATGGCACTCGGATGATGCCCAGCAGCGGACTGGAAATGAACCTGTTCATTGCGCAAGCAAAAAACGATGGCGACTGGGACAACGCCATTGCCTTCCCACACAATGGCACCGATTTTTCAACGGGCTACCCCAGTTTTTCCCCCGATGGAAAGGCGCTCTATTTTGCAAGCAACAAGCCCGGCGGCTACGGTGGCTTCGACCTTTATGTGTCGTTTAAAATTGGCGACAACTGGTCGGCACCCGAAAACTTGGGCGGGGTAGTCAATTCGCTTGGCAACGAAATAACGCCATTTTTTGATGGAAATACCCTCCATTTTGCCAGTGACTACCACAAAGGCTTCGGCGGTTTCGACGTTTTCAGGGCGGAAGAAAACGGCGGGCGCTGGTCCACGGTTTACCACGGCGGCCCCGGTCTCAACTCCTCCTACGACGACTATGGCTATGTATTCAACACGACCCGCAATATCGGCTACTTCGTGTCGAACAGGCCGGGCGGCAAAGGCTCGGAAGATATTTACCGCATCGTGAAAGAGGTGGAAAGCGCCGTCATCAAAGTGGCAGATGCCCTAACGGGAACGGCCATTGCTGGCGCAACCATTGACTTCTCCAACTGTGGTTCTGGCAACCAATTGACGAACGTCAACGGCCTTTTCAATTTCACGATAAACGATGACCTGAACTGTACCGCCACGGTGAGCAAAGATGGTTTTTCGAGCAAAACCATCAAACTGAATGCCGCCAGCCTGCGCCAAAGCAGGACGGTGGAAGTGGAACTGAACAACAACGCCAACGCCTATAGCGGCAAGGTGGTTTTGCCGAACTCAGGCAAAGCTGTGGAAGGGGTGACGGTGAGTGCTACGAACACCGCCAATGAAACCGAAACGACCGCCACAACTGGAGCTGATGGCACATTTTCCATTTCATTGAAACCAAATGCTACCTATGTAATCAGGTATTCAAAGCCGGGCTACAAAGACACAACGGTTGAATTTAAGGCGACTTCTTCGAGCCAGAAAAACCTGGATATAGCTAGTATTACACTGGTTGGTTCCACTGCTGGCACAAAACCGGGGGCCAAAACCCAAGCTGAGCCAATTGACCCAACGCCGACCAGCTTCGAGCAGCCATCCAGCACCACCAATTCCAAGGAAGTGACGATTGACGGCTTTTCCGTTCAATTGGCTTCTGGCACCACCGCCAAGCCCGATTTGAAGCCCTACCAAGACAAATTGGGCAAGCTGGGCAATGTTTACGCTGTGAACGATGGCGGCAAGACCAAGATACGCCTCGGCGTTTTCGAGACCCGTGATGCTGCCGCCGCTGCGCAATTGAAGGCAAAAGAAGTGGGCTACAATGGTGCATTTATTGTGACGGAGACAGGGAAGCCATCCGCTGCAAGCCCTTCCAAAAAAGAGGCACCAAAAGCCAGTACGGTCAGCGAGGAGCCGAAACAAAAACAGGAAAAACCAGCTAGTACTCAGCCAAAATCAGTTGATTCCAATGTGAGTGAAATGGACGGCTATCTCGTAAAACTGGCGGCCTATAAAGACCTCAAGAATTTCAACCGCAGCAAAGTGGAGGAAATTGGCTTGGTGGGCATTCTGAAAAAAGGCGATTTCAATATCGTCGTTTTGTCGGGCTTCGAGTCAAAAGCTGCCGCTGCAAAGGCTTTGGATGCTGCAAAAAAGCAAGGCTTCACGACAGCCCATTTGGTGACGATGGAGAAGGGAGAGTTGAAGAAAGCGGAGTAAAGTCTGCATTTCAAATAAAAAAGGCGATGCTGGTTAATCCGGCATCGCCTTTTTTATTTGGATAGGCTGCTTAATTAAAGCGAAGTCACGTCCACTTTTGAAATATAAGCTGCCTTCTTTTTGGCGCTGTAAAGTGCAACCACCACTTTGCCGGGTTCTGCGTCAAAAACATTGAACCAATTGATACTGACTCGCTCGCCCATGCCGCCGCTGGTTTCCACTTCCTCCTCAGCGATGGATTTATTGCACCACTATTCGTTCATTTCGATTAAGACCACCCGCAGAAACACTAAGGATATACACCCCTTTTGCAAAATGCGAAAAATCAATCTCCGTATTAAAATCAATGGCATATCCTTTTTGGATAAAACGTCCCGCTACATCATAGATTTTGTAGCCGAATGGCGTGTAGGGCGGCACCCCAATTTGCAGGTACAATTTATCTGTTGTGGGGTTTGGGAAGACCTTTACAATAACGCCCTCCTCGTCCGTGCAGGCAGCAAAACTCCCTTTGTAATTCTTGCAGTTATTAAAGGTTTCCTCCTGCCATTTCTGTTTGAAAACCGAATAGGCCAACGGGGCCTGTATTTCGGGTGAAATATTGAATGGGCCTATTCCTCCATTACTGATTTGATAAATGCAAAAGTTAGTCCTTCGGTAATCGCATAAAACATCCCACTCGTTTTGAGTCGTATAGATTTGGAAAGCACTTAACAGCAATGAATCCCCAACTTCCCCCATTTCCTCTGCGGCCATGGAGAAGGTGCCGTTACAATCAAAATCGGTGCCGCTCCAAATGGTGATGACCGCCCGATGCTCCTTGCCCCGCAGCACATCAAAAGGCTCAAACTTGATGAAATGTTCGCCTTTTTCAAGGATTTTTCCAGCAAAAACAAACTCGTTTGCTTGAAATTCATGGCAGAAATAACAGGCAATATCACAAGAAATAACACTTGTAAACACAGATATAAACAATAGAGAAGCAATCGTTTTTTTCATTTTGAATTGGTGCTTTAAGCTGAAAGACAGGCATTCTACAGGAAGCGTTGGGTTATTGATAACCAAACCTGCTTTTAAATGATTAATTGTGGCATTAACAGTTCAAAACACCACCAATTTAGTCCGCCATTTTACCTGCCCACTTATTAATTCCACAAAATAAATTCCCGGCATCCAGTCTTTTACATCCAAATCCAGTTGGTTTTGTGCCAATGAAAATTGACTGCTGCACCGTTCCCTGCCATTTATATCATACACGATTAAAGCCGTATTGGCGAAGGCTTGATTTAAACGAATCCGAACCACGTCGTTGCTTGGGTTGGGCGAAAATTCAGCCCAATTCAATGAAAGTGGTTCGTGGATGGCAGTTGCTCCGCAATCGCCGCCCGTGATTTGGGCATCCATCCAAGCCAATCGCTCGGCAATCAGGTTCCTCCGGAAGGCCACATTTCCATCAAAATCGGCATAGCCCAGTTCCGGCCAACGTTCAAAATTGCGGGTAGCGGCATCTTTCAGCAATAAATGAAGCGAGTCCACCATTTGCTGGAAATTGGCGGTTTGCCAAGGCCCTTCCCGCAGTTCTTGCCAACGGCAATAACGCTGTTGTAAAAAACGGGGGTCGCTGTGCAAGATGCTCCACCAATCGGGGAAAGGCCAGCCGGGGTGCGTCAACTCCCAAACCCAGCCTTCCACGCAGCAATAGCCACGGTCGTAGTCCCAAGCTGGGCCGATTTTCAGCTTTCCGCCATCGGTAGCTTTTTCCTTGTACATAAACGTGCTGCGCCCATAACTGTCGTAGTTCGTGCTGAACTCATTGACAAACATGAAATCCATAAACGTGCTGTCGTCAATAAAACGCTGATAGCCCAAATTTGGGTCGGCAAATTCGGCGCTGTGAAGGCTCAGCTCAAAACTGTCCACATACGCACGGATATACTCGGCTTGCTGCGGCTGGATTTCCACCTGCCTCGGCTCCACGTATTTGAACTGCACGGGCAGGTTGCAGGTATTGAAATTGATGGGCAGGTAATGCGAAATCCAAGCGCCCGGCGCCCCGTTATGGTTCATTTCGATGATATAGCCGCCCGTCAATTCCTCGCCCACGGTGTCCTGTGGAGTTAGCTTCGCAATGTCCACCCGGTTCTTGTCCCGTTTTACCTTCTCCGTCAAATTGTAAACCCCAACATAATCGCCATCCACAAACACCTCGCAGTACATGGTGCGGGGGGCGTAACGGCCCATTCGGCGGGCAAATTCATAGGCAATGGGGTTGCTCATCAAGGTAGGGTCGAGGTATTCGGCTTTTAGAATCCAATCGTTTTCGGCTGGGAGGCCGAGCAAGGTGGTATCGTATTCAACCGTATCGTTGTCCACCAAATCGAAATCAAAGTTCTTTTTCGGGTAGGACGGCCCCGTGAAGCCTTGCAGTTCCACCAAAATTTTTCCCTCAAATTCAAAATCCGTATCATTCGGGAAATTCAGTTGGCCACCGCCTTTGTTGATGATTTTGAAGTCGGCCATCACCTTAGGTTCGTTGGCGATGGTTTGCCCATCTGTTTCAATCAAAACAAGAGGCAAGCTCGTGCCCGGAAATACTGGAGGCGCAGCAGCACCCGACCCGAAACTCAGTTTCCAATC
>JADLHE010000103.1 GCA_020848965.1 Saprospiraceae bacterium | reverse complement strand
CAGCAGTTCGTGCTGACCATACTTTGCATCTCCTCGGCGTATTTCGGTTGGCTTTTTTATGAAAAAAGCGAGGATATAGGCGTGAAATGGGGGTTTGGGCTGGCGGGGTTCTTCCTGCTGCTATTGTTTAGGTCGTTAAGGAAAGGGAGCAAGATTCGGCAGCGGCTGGAATGAATAACGGCGATTGCTTTGCAAAAACCAGCCTACTTCCTCCAAATGTGGCTTTCACTTCAAATACTTGCCCAAAATTGAATCCAACTGCCATTCTGACGATTCCCCGCTTCGTTTGAATAGGATTTTTTTGTCGCTATCCAGCAAAAGCAAACGGGGGTAACCTTTGATATTGTAGTAAGAAACGAGGTTTGCCTTTCTGTCCTTATCGGCCAAGAAGAGCCATTCCTTTGGGAAGTTTTGTGTATCCAAGAACTCCCAGCATTTCGGGGTATCATCCCCAGTTTTGAGGCAAACGGTTACGACTTGCAGGCCTTTTTCCTTGTATTTTTCGTACAATTTGGCAATGATTGGCAGTTCCAACCGACAATGGCTGCAATCGGGCATGTAGAAAATGAGCAGCGTTGCCTGTGCTTTCACATCGTACAAAGCATGAGGATTGTTGTCTCGGTCGCCGATGATAAAATTTGGCGCTGGTAAGCCATTGAAAAGGCGCTCCATATTATTGGCGGAGTTGTGGGCCATTTGAACGTCGTTGGGCGTGGCCCAAGTGGCCTTGCCGGTACTGAGGTAGTTCCGAACCAGATAGACATAGACCTCGTCCAATCGGTATTGGCTCATTTTCGCAAGGGAATTGACGATGTATTTTTGGTAGTAATTATAGCCGTCGGGGTAGGCTTCCAGTTTTTTGAAAATAAGGTCGCATAGCACTTTGGTGGTATCAGGGTGAGGTGGCGGTAGGTTCAGCAAGAAGAAATCGGCACGGTCGAGCCATTGTGGGTGGCGTAGGAAATCAGGCGTGGCGATGTTCATTTTATCGAAAAAATGCGCACGTTGGTACAGCCAGCGGGCATTCACTTCTTCTTGCAAATTGGCGCTGGGCTTTGCGCTAGCGGGCGGCAATGGAAGCAGGGTTTGGCTGACCAAGTTTGTTGTCAGGCCGGGCTTGGCAGTCTTGATGAAATCATCTTGGAACTTCCTGAACTCTTCTTCGGCAGCGACTCGGTCTTGCCACGATTTTTCGTCTTGGAGATAACGCCAGCGGGTTAGCGCTTCGTCCAATTTTGCATCGGCCACCCGAAATTCCCGAAGATAGCGGTACAACTGCTCATTTTCAGGCGAACCAGCAATGATGGGCGTTTCGTAAGGCGCAAAATAGCCTGTGTTCAGGGTAAACTTTCGCTCGCCCTCAACCAGCCAAACCTGAAACGACTGATAAACCGTATTTGCAGCCCTTTTATAGATAATGGCGTACATCCCCTGCTCCAAGGATTTATCTGTCTTTAGCAGAAAGGTGCCATCGGCTTGCTTCACAGCGGAAAAATCAGGAACGATACGTTTGCCCACTGTGGTGCCGAACCAAAGGGTGTCGAAGGTGTAATTGTCCAGCCGGACACGAATTTCGCATCCATTTTGGGCTTCTGAAGAAACGAAGATGGCAGCAACCAGTAAAAGGGAAAAAATATATTTCATCGGAATGATTGAACGGTGATGGGTGGACATTTGAGTGCACAAAATTAGGCCATAATGCCTTTTACTCAAATCAATGCTTGTTAACCTTTACCAAACAGCTTTTATGCCGACATTTTTGAATAAAAGAAACAGCGGATTCTTGTATGGATATACAATTTGGCTACCTTTGAATGCAGCACTACAATTTAGTCCAAGTTCAAATTGCAAAACCCACGCTGATGAAACTAAACATCGCCTTTTTGCCCGTTCTGTTGGGCAGTTTTATTTGGGTGAACAGCATCACCACCGCTCCCCATTTTCTACCTGTGGAGATTTGCGATAATGGCATTGATGATGACGGCGATGGACTGATTGACCTAAACGATGAAACGGATTGTAGGTGCGAGGTTTTCCTTCCTAAATCGCTCATCCCCAATCCCTCTTTTGAAGAGCGAACCTGCTGCCCACAAGACCGCTCAGAGCTTTATTGTGCTAAAACATGGATTCAAGCCTCTGAGCCTACCACCGATTATTTGCACACTTGCGGCTGGATGGGCTGGGACGAACTGCCAGTACCACTACCCTTCCCCGATGGCAATGGCTGCATCGGGTTCAGGGATGGAAGGGCGGGAGTACCCAATGGCCCCAATGGCGTGAACGAATCGAATCCAAACTGGAAGGAATATGCTGGGGCCTGCCTAACTTCCCCATTGAAAGCGGGCGTAGAATACCGGTTTGAGTTTTGGGTAGGCTTCACAAGGGCCTTCAACTCCCCACCAACCACCATTGTATTTTATGGTTCAACGGATTGTGCCAATCTTCCGTTTGGCATTGGAAATGACCGTTTTGGCTGCCCGTTGAACGGAACTGGCTGGAAGGAGCTAGGTCAAGTGCCCATTTCAGGTGCTTTTGAATGGAAATTGAAATCCATCAATGTTTCCCCTCTGGAAGACATCTATGCAATCGTCATTGGCCCCAATTGCAATGAGTCGGAAACGGACATCAATACTTATTAT
>JADLHE010000102.1 GCA_020848965.1 Saprospiraceae bacterium | reverse complement strand
GGCGACCAAACCTTGAAGGTGGAAGCTTTTGGTGTATAGGTCAAGCCGAGGTCTTTGCCATTGTAGCTTGGGAAATTGTCCAATTCTAGGTTGGTAAATTTTCGCATTTTGGGCATATTCTTCTTTTTCAAATCCTTGGCGTTCGATTTGCCGGAAAGAGTTTGTGATTTCCCATCCACTTGCGAGAAAACTTGCTCCGTTGGCAAAAAGCAAAGGAGGCTAAGCACAACTAATACGATTGACTTCATGATGTTTTTGATGAATTTGAACCAATGCGAGAATGGATTGTCGTTTTGCAGCGCAAAGGTAGGAAGTTCAAATTAAGCGCCTACGCTGATAAGCTTGGTTTCCTACTTTTGCCGCAAAAACAGACATGCGGGTTATTTTTATCCTTTCCATAGTTTGCGCAAGTTTTTTGATGGCTTGCCAATCCAATCTACGCCCAGAGACCTTGCCCATTTTGGGCAACAAGGACGTCGGGCCGAACGGGGACACCATTTACCATACCATCCCTGATTTTAGCTTCATAGACCAAGACAGCCAAGTGGTGAACAATGCCAGTTTTGCAGGCAAGGCATATGTGGCTGATTTCTTTTTCATCGCTTGCCCGACCATTTGCCCCAAGACCTCGAAGCAAATGCTGCGCATCCACGACCATTTCAAGGACAATCCCAACCTTTTGTTGCTCGCACATTCGGTGGCGCCCAAGTATGATACGGTGGCTGCACTGAACCGTTACGCCCGCAACCTTGGCGTCGAATCCAAGAAATGGCATTTTGTGACGGGCGACCAAGCTAAGATTTATGAAATTGCAGGTTCGTACTTTAGCATTGCGCAAGAAGACCCCACGGCCCCCGGCGGCTTCGACCACTCTGGCCGCTTGATTTTGGTGGACAAAAACCGCCATGTCCGCTCGTTCTGTGATGGCACCGACCCCGAAGACGTTGACCGATTCATGTTGGACATTCAAACATTGTTAAATGAGAAATAAAATCATCGTGCTTTGC
The DNA here is from genome assembly GCA_020848965.1 of Saprospiraceae bacterium. Lineage (GTDB taxonomy): Bacteria > Bacteroidota > Bacteroidia > Chitinophagales > Saprospiraceae > UBA6168. The sequence goes on along the minus strand of JADLHE010000102.1, from coordinate 6,732 downwards.
TTCGCAATAGGCGTGTTCTGCTTTTCCTGCGAAACGCAGACCTACGAGCATGGCAAATTACTCTACACCAATTTTTGCGAAAATTGCCACATGGCCGATGGCACAGGCTTGAAAGGTTTGATTCCGCCGCTGGCTGGGGCCGATTTCTTGAAAAATTCGCCGGAGGCAGTGCCGTGCATCATCCGGGCTGGCTACAAAGGAAAAATGACCGTGAACGGCAAAGAATATGACACCGAAATGGCGGGCATCGAGCGGCTGACGGAGTTTGAAATCACCAATATCATCAACTATATCCACACTTCTTGGGGCAACAACCTGCCCATTGTGCAACACCCTGATGTGCGTGAACAGCTGAAAGCCTGCGAAAAAAACACTAAACCTTTTTGAGGGTGCTTGGTTTGACTGGCAAGATTTCAAACCATTCAAAGCCATGCACCGACTGAGTTCCGTTCAATTTCTGCCCATTTCCTTGGAAAAAGCCTGGGATTTCTTCTCGAATCCCCACAATTTGAACCAGATAACGCCCAAGGAAATGAACCTCGTGCCTACTTCGGAATTGCCCGAAAAGTCCTATCCGGGCATGTTCATTACTTATAAAGTGAAGCCAATACTCGGCATCCCCATGCTTTGGGTGACGGAGATAACCCAGTTGCGGGAGCATGAGTTTTTCGTGGATGAACAGCGCATCGGGCCTTACCGGATTTGGCACCACCAGCATTTGTTCAAAGCCGTGAAGGGTGGGGTAGAAATGACCGACATCGTGGACTACCGAGTACCCGGTGGGCCATTTGGCGTCCTTTTGGAAAAGCTGTTTATTGGCCAAAAAGTGCGCTCCATTTTTGAATACCGCCGCAAAAAACTCATCGAATTGTTTGGATAAGGAATGAACTTCGTTTTGCTATTTTTGCAGCATGTCAAGCCCTAGCACTCAGTTTGTGAAACTCATTGAATGCCCCCGTGATGCCATGCAGGGGCTGAAAAACTTTATTCCCACCGAGGTTAAGGCTGCTTATATCAACCAACTTTTGAAGGCGGGTTTTGACACCCTAGATTTTGGAAGCTTCGTTTCACCCAAAGCCATTCCCCAAATGCGGGACACGGCAGAGGTGCTTTCGCAGCTCGACTTATCCAATACAAAGACAAAGTTGCTCGCCATCGTCGCCAACCAACGTGGAGCTGAGGATGCTTCGCAATTTGCTGAAATTCAATACCTTGGGTATCCGTTCTCCATTTCCGAGACCTTCCAAATCCGCAATACCAACGCCACCATCGAGGAGTCGCTTGAGCGGGTGGAAGAGATTCAGAACATCTGTTTGCGCAGCAATAAAGAGTTGGTGGTTTATATCAGCATGGGTTTTGGCAACCCTTATGGCGACCCTTGGAATGCCGAAACGGTGGTGCGCTGGGTGGACAAATTGTCGGACATGGGCGTCCGAATCCTACAGCTTTCCGACACGATTGGGGTATCGAACCCTGCCAGCATTTCCTATCTTTTTTCCAATTTGATACCGCATTATGCACCTAAGGGCATTGAGATTGGTGCGCATTTGCATACCGAACCCCATAACTGGAAAGAAAAAGTGGAAGCAGCTTGGAACAGCGGCTGCACCCGTTTTGATGGGGCAATAAAAGGATTTGGCGGCTGCCCAATGGCGAAGGATGACCTCACTGGAAACATGCCGATGGAGAACATGGTCCATTATTTTGGTGGCAGGGCGATTTCGACAGGCGTGGATGAAGCTGTTTTTGAGAAGGCTATGTCAATGGCTTTGGAAGTGTTCCCACATTAAATTACTGGCAAAACCAATCTTTCCTTATTTTTCGGCTTTAATCCCAAAGCCTGAAATTTCTGATGCTCAATTTAGCAAGATTCAATTCATCATGGCAAAAACGATAGACCTTCTGCTAGACAAATATGGTGAGAGCCACCAAAATGCAATCAACAAACTCATCCACTGGATTTGCGTGCCAAGCATCATGTTCAGTTTGTTTGGGCTGCTGTATGCCATCCCGTTTTTCATGGAAAGGACGCTTTTCACCAATTGGGCGGCAGTGCTGCTAGCTTTTGCTTTGGTCTATTATCTGCGGCTTTCTTTGCCCATGTTCTTGGGCTTTGTCCTGATTGGTGGTGCGATGGTGTATGGCGTGAATGCCATCTATGAAATGAGCTTCGGCGATGCCAAACTGGTAGCGCTGATTTCCATCGTAATCTTCGTGGTGGCTTGGATTTTCCAGTTCATCGGCCATAAAATAGAGGGTAAGAAGCCTTCTTTCTTGGAGGATTTGCAGTTTTTATTGGTTGGGCCGGCTTGGTTGCTTCATTTCATTTACAAGAAAATTGGCATCAAATATTGAAGGCTGGAGCGGGTATTTGGGCTTTGGTCAACGTGTTTCCTTCACGTCCGTATCCCAATGTTCAGCACGGCGCACCTCGCCACGTTCACCGATTGACTCACCGTGGTAGTTGCCGTAGCAATCGAGAATATTCAGGAACAAGTCTTCCCGTTTGGCGATAAAGTTTCTGATAAGGTGCATCACCTCATCCATATTGGCGCATTTGGTGCCGCTACGCAAATCAATGACCCATTTGCCCTTCATGGCCTTTGTGTTCTTTTCAATAGGTCGGTTCACACGAGTTTTTGGCATCAAAAACAGGTCGAGGACAGAGTAGAAATAATAGCCTCCCAGCAAATTGTCTCGAACGACCATGCCTGAGTACGGGCCAAAAGCCAAGATTTTCCGGGCGGCGAGGTCATCTATAATAAAGGTGTGCGGCTCCTGTTCGGCGGTGATTTTCCAGTTGAAGAGGTTTATTTTCTGGCGTTTTTCCTTTGCATCGAAATGAAAGGTCCAGTTCTCATCCAAGCGAACACTGAAATCAAGGCGCTTGAAGGAGCTGGACCCATCCTTGTACTCCAATTTTCTGGATTGTAGAAACGCCTTTATTTCCTGTTCAAAACTCAGCATCTAGTTTTTGTTTAGCTCAGTTCAATCATGCGGCCATCCGGCAACAGTTCCAGTTCACGGGCAGTGCTGCTGCTGGCATCGTATTCATCTTCGGAGCCTTCGGCAAAACCGCTGACCATGTAAATCGTCATGGCTTCGTCAATGGTGGCCACCGTTCGCACCAAGCCCTTTCCATCGGAAACAGTGCCCGCAATCACTTGACGGTCAATGAGTTTGCCCGAATTTTCAAAAGTGACCAAAACATATTGGTAGCTAAGCAGTCCTGCTTTCCAATACAGCAAAGCGGTGGCATCTTTTAGCCCGGTAAGCCGAAATCCGGGGACGAATTCGGTAAGCTCATCTGAATCCGTTTCAATGGGCAGGATGAACTCCTCAATGGCTTTTTGCGACAAAGGCTCGTTCTCCAGGCTGTAGGCCGATGCGCTTTCATCATTGATGGAAATGGGCAGTTTTTCTACCGGAAATACTTGTATAAATTGATTGAATGTCATGTTAAAGAATTGCCCGGAAGGGCTTCATTTTTGGCAAATGTAAACTTGGGGCTGTTAATTCCGACCTGATTTCAGGAAGAAACTTTACCAAATTGTTTGGCTACGGGTAATTTTGCGGAAACACGAAGTATGACAAGTCTTGAATACCACCATCATTTTCCTTTAAAATCACTGAACACCTTTGGCATTGGAGCCTTTGCGGAGCAATTGGCCATCGTTCGCAGTGTTGAAGCATTGCACAGTGTTCTTTTAGATAACACATTGCCAATCAGTATATTAGGTGGTGGCAGCAATGTGTTGTTGACCCAAGATGTGCCGGGCCTTGTGCTTAAAAATGAAATAACAGGCATTGAAACTGTGCTGGAAAATGAGCACGATGTTTTGGTAAAGGTGGGCGGAGGAGTGGTTTGGCATGAATTGGTGCTCTGGGCGGTGGGCCACGGTTTCGGAGGGATTGAAAACCTTTCGCTTATTCCCGGAACGGTCGGGGCGGCGCCCATTCAAAACATCGGGGCTTATGGGGTGGAGTGGAAGGATGTTTTCCACTCCCTCGATGCCATTGATTTGCAGACTGGAAGGCCATTGCATTTCAAATTGGATGAATGCGAGTTTGGCTATCGTGATAGCATTTTCAAGCGGGAATGGAAGGGTAGGGCGTTCATTGCGGAGGTGTATTTGAAACTGCATAAAAAGCCTGTCCTGAACACGTCCTATGGGGATATCCAACGCACGCTTGAAGAAATGGGCATTGAGCGGCCAAGCATCAAAGACGTGAGTGAAGCCGTCATCCGAATCCGAAAAAGCAAATTGCCAGACCCAGTCGAAATTGGAAATGCCGGAAGTTTTTTCAAAAACCCAGAACTGGAAGCTGCTGATTTTCAGCGGTTTATCAATAAATTTCAGAATGCACCCAACTACCCACAACCCGATGGAAGGGTAAAAGTGCCCGCAGGTTGGTTGATAGAGCAAGCTGGATGGAAGGGGCAGCGCTTTGGCGATGCGGGTTGCCACGCAAAACAGGCACTGGTGCTGGTCAACTATGGTGCTGCCAAAGGGGCGGAGATTTTGGACTTAGCCCGAAGGATTCAAGATTCAGTCTTGGAAAAGTTCGGAATAGCTATCGTCCCGGAAGTCAATGTTTGGTAAGGAAAGCGATTCGTAGGCTTGGGCGGAAGGCCCTGCGGGTTCAATAGCAACTCGCAGGGCCTTTTTGTTTGCCTAAAATAAGTTACTCATTCGTAATTTTCTCCAAATGGAAAATAATATCTGAAGAGATTAAATCCCATTTACCGTTGCCCAAATTTTTCATTTCAAATGGCTTTTTGTCGTTTTCGTCTTCCCAGAGGTAGAATTTACCGTTTTTAACTTCCCAGGAATTCCCCGAGCCAATTTGAATTCTGGATTTCTTGCCAAAATACACGCTGCCATCAGGTTTGAACTCGGCCTTGAATTTCAAGCCATCAATGACGCCTTGTCCAATGTCAATGCCCATTTTGCCAAGGCCCTGACCCAATTCGGTCAATCCTTTTGCCAATCCACCAAGCCCTTCGGCAAGGTCGCCGGCAGCATCGCCCAAAAAGTGTTGCTTTCCAAGTTCTGTGGACAATTCTTCTTTTGTTTGTTCAATGCCTTCATCAATTTCTTGTTTAGCCTTAGAAATTTCTTGTTCAACTTCTTTTTTGGCTTTTTCCATTTCTTTTTTCGCCTCCGGCAAATGGAGGGTCACTTGGTAGTGGCCAGCAAATTCCTTCTGAATGGAAACATCGGACTTGCAAGAAATCAACAAAGAAATGAAAAGGAGAAAACTCAGGTACTTCATGATTTTTGATTTGGTGAAAAAGAGCGGCAATTTTCAATCGTCAAGTTAAAATCGCAATATTTATCTGTCAAACAAACAATTACTTGGACGAAAATAACCAATGAGTCTAATTTGGAAGACTGTGTAAGAAAGACTTAACTTTGCAGCCCCAAACAAAACTAAAGTCCTTCCAAAGCATTTACACAGCTAAAATTCAAGTATGAGCACATCCCTTCAAGAAGCAATCAAAAGCCGTATTTTAATCCTCGATGGTGCGATGGGCACCATGATTCAGCGATACAAATTGCAAGAAGCGGATTACCGTGGCGAGCGGTTCGCCAATTGGCACCTAGATGTAAAAGGCAACAACGACATGCTCAATATCACCAAACCAGCGGTGATTGAAGCCATTCACAAGGAGTACTTAGAAGCAGGTGCCGATATAATTGAAACCAATACTTTTAGTTGCACCTCGGTTGCAATGGCTGACTACGATATGCAGGAATTTGCATACGAGCTAAGTCTGGAAGGTGCCAAAATTGCTCGAAGAGCAGCCGACGAATACACCAAAATGAACCCAGAAAAGCCTCGGTTTGTCGCTGGCGCAATGGGTCCTTTGAACAAGCTGCTCTCTCTTTCCCCCGACATCAACGACCCCGGCTACCGTGCCGTCACCTTTGACGAGTGCATGAATGCTTACTATGACAATGCACGTGGCTTGCTGGATGGCGGCGTTGATATTTTTTTGATTGAAACCATCACCGATACACTGAACACCAAATCGGCGCTTTTTGCCATTGATAAACTCTTCGAAGAACGGGGTGTGAAAATCCCCATCATGATTTCGGGGACCATCACTGATGCCAGCGGCCGGACGCTTTCTGGCCAAACCGTAGAAGCGTTTTGGATTTCTGTAAAACATGCAAAGCCTTTCTGTATTGGATTGAATTGCGCCTTGGGTGCAAAAGAAATGCGACCACACTTGGAAGCATTGGCAACAGTTGCTGATTGCTATGTGCATTCCTATCCGAATGCTGGCCTGCCCAACGAGATGGGAGAATACGACCAAAGCCCGCACGAGATGTGTGGTTTCATTGAGGATTTTGTGGAAAGTGGCTTTGTGAACATTGTTGGTGGCTGCTGTGGTACAACACCTGACCATATTCGGCACATGGCACAGCATGTGGCACAATTGAAGCCGAGAGAACTGAAATCCAAACCTCGGTAGTCCATGTTCGCAGGCTTGGAACCGCTCATTGTTCGGGAAGATACCAACTTTGTGAATATTGGCGAGCGTACCAATGTGACCGGCAGCAAGAAATTTGCTAAGCTGATAAAAGAAGGAAATTTTTCAGAAGCGCTCTCCGTTGCGCAGCAACAAGTAGAAGGTGGTGCTCAAATCATTGACATCAACATGGACGAAGGACTATTGGACTCTGAAAAGGCAATGGTCAAGTTCCTGAATTTGGTGATGGC
>JADLHE010000101.1 GCA_020848965.1 Saprospiraceae bacterium | reverse complement strand
GCATTTGCACAATACGCTATCACGTATTTGTGGTTTAACATATCGGTATCTGCTATTACAGGTTCGCCGCCGTTTTTCTTGACAGCGTCATTGACTTTGACGACCATGTCCAATGATTTATAAGCGCCAGCATAGTCGTTCAACTTAATTTGGGCATTGCCGATATTGTTCAGTTTGCCAGCGGACTCGGTCATGCCTTTCAACGCATCCTTGATTTCGAATTTTTTCTGTGCCAATTCCAAGGCTTTTATAAAAGACTCGGCGGCAACATAAGGAGCATCTGGGTGCTGAGGCTTAAAGTCTGGGTTTTTCAGCATATTGGCCACATCCCTGTCGGCCAAGGCATTGTAGATGGCACCTTTTGATTGCCAAGTGCGGACCTTGCCTTTGTTAACGTCTGCAGCCGAGGCGATGTCAATAAATTGGACGGCTTCGTTGAGCTTTGCCTCATTGGTGGCTGGGTCGAGGCTTTGTACAAAAGCTGCCAAGGCTTTATCGGCCTTGTTCAGCGCCTTTTCTGGGTCCTCTTGAGCGATGACCAAATTGGAGAAAAGAAACATGGCCATAAAGCCAAATACAACTTTTTTCATTTTGCTGTAAGTTTAAATTAATGTTCTCGTCACTGATGTTTCCAGCCAAGAAGCGCCAAGACTGGAAAACCGAATTAGGACGGAAAAAAGCCTAAAATGGCATTTTTCGGATTGTTAAGATTTGCATAAAAAGGGAATCATGCTTCTGCATTGGGTTCGCCGCCCGCATTTTCAGCGCCTTCTTCTGTTGATGGCGTCTCATCGGGGTTTGTGCTTTCAGCAGCAGCAGTTTCTTCCTCCTCTTCATGTGGCACGACCGTAACATCTGCAATCTCATCATCTCCATCAAGCCTTATCACCCGGACGCCTTGCGTAGCACGGCCCATTACACGAATATCGGTCACAGGCATCCGAATGACAATCCCAGCCTTGGTGGTAATCATCAAATCTTCGGTTTCAGCAACTGCTTTGATGGCAATCACATCGCCCGTTTTTTCCGTGACCTCCATTGTTTTGACGCCCTTGCCGCCACGGTTGGTCAGTCGGTAGTCATTTGCCTCGGTACGTTTTCCGGTGCCTTTTTCTGAAATTGTCAAGATGGTATGCGTTGGGTCATTTGCTGCAATGACCGCCATGCCTACCACCACATCCTGCTCGTTTTCCAAGGTGATGCCAATCACACCAGAGGTGTTGCGGCCCATTGGACGAGCGTTTTCCTCCTTAAAGTGTATTGCATTGCCCGCTTTGGTTGCAATGAAGACTTCATTTGAGCCATTTGTCAATTTTGCTTCCAGCAAAGTGTCGCCTTCATTGATGTTAATGGCAATGATTCCACCTTCCCTTGGACGAGAGTAAGCCTCTACCGATGTTTTCTTGATCTGACCTTGTTTTGTACAGAAGAGAATATAATTGTTGTCAAGGAAGGCTTGGTCGTTCAAGTTTTGAACGATGATATAGGCCCTAACCTTGTCATCAGCTGGGATGGAAAGTACGTTCTGAATAAAACGGCCACCTGAATTTTTGGTACCCTCCGGTATTTCAAATACCCTCATCCAGTAGCACTTGCCTTGCTCTGTAAAGAACATTAAATAATTGTGGTTGCTGGCCACAAACATGTGCTCCACAAAATCTTCGTCCTTCGTCTTGCTTCCACGGGCGCCACGGCCTCCCCGGCTTTGAATGCGATACTCGGAAGCAAGCGTCCGCTTGATGTACCCACCATGTGTGATGGTGATGACAACATTATCGTCAGCGATGAAATCCTCCATATTGATTTCACCTTCTTCGTAAGAAATCTCGGTTCTGCGAGCATCGCCGAAGCGCTCTTTTATCTCCGTAAGTTCGTCTTTGATGATTTGGCGGCGAAGCCCCTCGTCTTCCAAAATCGCTTTGTACTTGGCAATGAGTTCAAGGGTTTCGTCATATTCCTTGCGAACTTTATCCCGCTCAAGGCCGGTCAAACGCTGGAGGCGCATCTCAAGGATGGCCTTGGCTTGAATCTCGGAAAGGTTGAAAGTTGCCATAAGGCCATCCCTTGCTTCATCAACCGTTGCGGATTTCCGAATGAGCGCAATCACTTCATCCAAGTGGTCGAGCGCTATGAGCAAGCCTTCCAAGATATGAGCCTTTTCCTCGGCTTTTCGCAAATCGAACTTGGTCCTGCGCACAATGACCTCCAATCGGAACAGGATGAACTCCTCAATGAGGTCTTTCAGGTTCAAGGTCATCGGACGGCCACGAACCAGTGCCACGTTGTTTATGCCGTAGGAAGATTGGAGCGGCGTGAGCTTGTAAAGGAAGTTCAAAACGATGCTGGCCATAGCGTCCCGTTTCACTTCCACCACCACCCGAAGGCCGGTGCGGTCGCTCTCGTCACGAACATCGCTGATGCCTTCAATCTTTTTTTCATTCGCCAATTCGGCGATTTTGGCAACGAGCATTGCCTTATTCACTTGGTAGGGGATTTCAGAAATGATGATGGTTTCCCTACCGTTTGCTGCGGTTTCAATATTGGCCCTACCACGCAAAACGACCCTTCCACGGCCAGTTTCCATGCCTTCTTTGATGCCAGAATAACCGTGGATGATGCCGCCAGTTGGGAAATCTGGGCCTTTGATAAAAGCACAAAGCTCTTCAATACTGATTTCAGGCTTGTCAATCGTTGCAATAACGCCGTCCACTACTTCGCTCAAGTTGTGCGGCATCATATTCGTAGCCATACCTACGGCAATACCCGATGAGCCATTGATGAGCAGCAGCGGTACTTTGGTTGGCATCACGGTTGGCTCCTCCAGCGTATCGTCAAAGTTCAGGGAGAAGTCAACGGTTTCCTTTTCAATATCAGCAAGAATCTCGTCTGTGATGCGGCGCATCCTTGCCTCCGTGTAACGCATGGCAGCGGGACTGTCACCGTCCATGGAGCCGAAGTTTCCTTGGCCATCAACGAGCGGGTATCGGAGCGACCAGTCTTGGGCCATCCGCACCATGGTGTCGTAAACAGAAGAGTCGCCGTGCGGGTGGTACTTACCCAATACCTCACCCACGATACGGGCCGATTTCTTGTGCTGTTTGTTGTATGAAAGGCCAAGCTCGTTCATCCCGTACAAAACCCGCCTGTGCACTGGCTTTAGGCCGTCCCTTACGTCCGGCAAAGCCCTTGAAACGATGACCGACATTGAATAGTCAATGTATGCGGTCTTCATCTCCTCCTCAATGTTGATAGGGATAATCCTTTGTCCTGAATTCATAAAATTTATTGCGGAGCGATAGGAAAATGAGCCAAAATTGTAGGTTGCCATGCTGGCTTACATTGGGCCTTTTTACCCTCACCGCCTTGTTTGAAGTTTCGAAAACGCTTTTTCAAAAGCGGTGCAAAAATAGTAAAACCAAGGCGCATTTTCACCTTGAGAAATGGGGAATTTCGGCTGAAAACGAAGATTTTTTACGGAAAGAATGCCAAGTTGATGAGATTGGGAGCGCTCACTTTTTTTTGATTTCAAACAACTCCAATAATGTGGACATTTGGTGTTGAAGGTCCTTCCTATTTACAATGAAATCCAAGAAGCCATGCTCTAAAAGGAACTCAGAAGTTTGAAATCCTTCGGGCAGGTCACGTTTGATAGTCTCTTTGATAACCCTCGGGCCTGCGAAGCCAATCAAAGCATTTGGCTCTGCAATGTTCATATCGCCAAGCATGGCAAATGATGCTGTAACACCGCCCGTAGTCGGATCTGTCATCAATGAGAAATAGGGGAGGCCAGCCTTGGAGAGTTGGGTTAACTTGGCGGAGGTCTTGCCCATTTGCATGAGTGAAAAGGCAGACTCCATCATTCGGGCACCACCGGATTTGGAGATGATGAGGAGCGGGCACTTGATTTCAATACACAAGTCAATTGCCCTGGCTATTTTTTCACCGACTACTGAGCCCATTGAACCGCCAATAAAGGAAAAATCCATAGCTGCCACTACGAGGTTCCTTTCGTTGATTTGCCCTTTGGCTACGGAAATAGCGTCCGTCAGGCCTGTTTTCTGGTATTCATCTTGAAGCCGCTTGGTATAGGGCTTTAGGTCAACGAAATTGAGGTTATCCTTAGAAATCAGGTTTTCATGAAGAACCTCAAAGTTGTCTTCAAAAAGCAGTTCAAAATAGTCATGTGAGCCTATCCTGATATGGTAGTCGCATTTCGGGCATTTATAGAAGTTAGTGCGCACCTCTTTCATGGTGCTCATCTCATTGCATTGCTTGCACTTGTACCAAAGCCCGTCCGGCGTTTCCTTCTTGAATTTTGTGGCGGTTTGGATACCGTCTTTCAATCTTTTAAACCAACCCATCAGAATGTTTTAGTTGCAAAATGTGGTGGTGTTGCGGCTGCAAAGAAAAGCAGGAAGGTGGAATTTCAGTTAATTTAAAATCGGAAGAGTGGTAAAAAATGGAGAATTGTGCGGAAACAATAAAAATGCTGGGAAAGAAGTTGTGCAGAAGCTAAAGATATGCACCTAGTTTGTGACAAAAACAACTTTCAAAAGGTAGGAGGGCTACCCCTACCTTCTGAAAGTTTGCCGCTAAGTTGTGGGATGGGTTTACAAAAGATTATCTGCTGCTTGAACACAAATGCTGCCAAGCATAATAGGAAAATAAAAGCTTGTAACCCGAACCGCCAAAGTCACTTACAAAGTGATTTCTTCGTAAGTGCCATCACCTTTTTGTCGTTTGATGATGTTCAACTTGCCAGTGTCACCGTAAATCTCTTTGGATTTCCTGTTGTACGCCAAAGCAGCCTCTTCAGGTGTGTCGAACATGCCTATGTGCATGGACTTACCGTTCTGAGAAATAACGGCCCTATACCGGTGATTTTCTTGGTAAACACCGGTGTAGCCAGTTTTGCTGCTTGTTTTACGCTTCCTACTTGCCACTGCCCTTGATCGGTAGACAATATTCTCCAACCTGCAATCCAGTTTGTTACCATTCTTGGCACCAACTAAATTGTCAGTATTGGTTTTTGTGTCTGCCAAAAACTTTTCAGCAATGATTTTGTGAAGGTAAAGAGTTTCGGTTTTGAACGATCCATCAGTCTTTTTCCATGTTTTCTGGAAAACTGCACAACCACTGGAATGTTTCCTGAGGTTGTTGATGAAATCAACCTTTGTCAGATAAGAGTCGGTGGTGAGCCATTCGTAAACATTGGCGTCCAACACGACATTGTCATCTGCATTTTTGAGTTTGATTTTGTAAAGCACGCTCTCTGATTTTTAGATTGTTGTTGTTACTAGTTGCTTATCAATTGATTAAAACCACTTTTTGGTCTTTTAGTTGTTTCGAACTTTTAAGTGGCAAATGTTTGAAATTATCATCATACTCTTATGCCCCAAATAATAATTCTTTTGTAATCAGAGTGTTTCTTTTAAAATTCCGTGAAAACACTCATTGGCACAGAAATAAAATCTTTCAAACAATTGCTTGGTCAAACAACTTTGTCGGCACAAGAGGAACTTGCGAAGGCGTCTGGTTTCGCCTTGAACACAAAACCCATGCTCAAAATATAGCCCATTGCCTCTTTCAATGCTGTATTGGATTGGAAGTTTGGGTCGGTGTTGATATCGGCATGTACTTCCAAGCCAATATGGTAATGGTCCAACAAATCGCATAGCCCGTAGGCTATTTCGACGGATTTTGCCACCTCGGTTATCATGCGTTCTTTGAGGCTCATGCTTCTTTCCGACCTGGAGTTTTGGATGAACATGAATCCCCCTTTCTTTTCACGTAAAAATACAATTACGGTTGCGAATTCAATTACGCCGTTTCGAACCTGAGAATCGGAGCCAATGCAAACTTTTAGCCGATGACCAGCTGCTGTTTCGCGTATGATAGTGGCCTCAACTGCTTCTTTGATAGGTTCTGTAATGTCCTGCCCATTCAATTTTCTCCAAGTTTCCATGGGAAATGATTTTGATGCAAAAGCCTATTGACAAATGTAAGAAGATTTCAAACATTTGTTACGACCTGCAATGTTTTTAACATGAACGCAGCGATGGAACATAGATAATTTTGTATTGGTTCCTAGTGCTTGAGCGAAATGAGGTGATGAATTGCCGAAACATGACAGGAGACATGTTGTTAAGGCATGGCTTGGGGCAGGTAATTACTTGAACCGGATTGCTTTGACTGGGCTAATCTTGGTGATAAGCCAAGTAGGGATGGTAAGGAAAATTATGATGATTGCTAAAGTGAGCAGGTTCAAGCCCAAAATGCTGAGAAAATTGATTTCAATTGGGGCTTCGCTGAGGTAGTAGTTTTCTTCTGAGAGTTTGATGATACCATATTTTGCCTGAAGGGCACAGAAACCCAAGCCGACCAGATTCCCAATGGCAATGCCCAGGCCGATGATATAGGCTGCATTGTAAAGGAAAACCCGGCGGATGCTCCAATCTGTTTGGCCCAGCGATTTCAAAATCCCAATCATATTGGTTCTTTCGAGTATCAAAATCATTAAGGCTGTTACCATGTTAATGATGCCAACCACTAGCATCAAGGCCAATATCACCGTTTCATTGATGTCCTGCAAAGCAAGCCAATCAAAAATCGCCGGGTATTTGGTGCGGATGCTCTCGCAATAAAGCTCGTTGGGCAAAACTTCGTCGTAGATATAATCTGAGAATGGCTCTATATCGTCCAAATTGTCCACCGACACCTCAAAACCACCAATCTGGTCGGGAGCCCAATCCATAATTTCTTGGACTTTTCTAATGTCAACCATTGCGAATTTGAGGTCGTATTCCTCTAGCCCAGTTTTGTATAACCCACTGACAATGAACCGTTTGGCCAAGGCTTCCCCATTTTTTACATAATAGAAAATGAACTTGTCCCCGACACCCAGTTCGAGGCGATTGGCAGTCTGTTTCGATAGCACGATGCCATTGCTCGCACTGTCCGTCAATGCTAGTTTTTCACCTTCAACCAGGAATTTGTCAAAGAAGGTCTTGTCAAAATCCTTCCCGATTCCTTTCAAAACGATGCCTTCGATTTCTTTTTTCGTTTTGATGATGCCCGGTTTCAAGGCATAGGTCTGGATATGCCGAATGCCGCCCTTGGTCTTACGCTCTACCCGCATTGGGAGTTCATACCCGAAAATGGACTTGCTTTCCAAGTATGAAATTCGGCCAATTGTATCCAATGACGGGTAAAAATCCTGATGGACATTGATTGGAACTGATTCTAGCGTGGTACGGTTGATCTGGGTGCTCGTGATATGAATATGCCCCCAAAAACCGAATATTTTTTCGCCGATTTGGTTTTTGAAACCAGTTATTACCGCAGTAGCAACTATCATCACCGCAAGGCTCAAGGCCACTGCCACTACGGCAATGCGAACAATAAGGCCAGTGAATGACTGACGATTGTTGAATGCAACCCGCTTGGCGATGAAGTACGGTAAATTCATTGGCGCAAAGATATTTGAATTGGTGATTGTGGCAGCTTTCATTCTGTAATGCCAACGCTTTTTTCAGGAGTCTGGCGATACATAATTAACTTGACTATTTTTGCGCCCCTAAACCTGCATTTCTACTCATTTTCACAGTAAACAATGAATTTCATAGAAGAACTCCGCTGGCGCAACATGTTCCACAATGCTACCGAAGGTGCGGTTGACCACCTGAGCAGTGGAATGAGAACCGGTTACATTGGTTTTGACCCCACTGCACCCTCGCTCACGATTGGGAATTATGTTCAAATCATGCTTTTGACCTTGCTACAACGCAGTGGGCACAGGCCAATTGTGCTGATGGGTGGCGCAACGGGTAGGGTCGGAGACCCCTCTGGAAAGGATAAAGAACGTGAACTGAAAACCTTGGATGAAATTGATGCCAACCTGGCTAGGCAACAAGCCCAGATGATGAATTTTCTGGAGTTTGGCGACAAGGGAAATCAGGCCATTTTGGTCAATAACCTTGATTTTTACAAGGACATGAACGTGTTGACCTTCCTTCGGGATGTTGGTAAAACCTTGACTATCAACTACATGATGTCAAAGGATAGTGTCAAGAATCGCTTGGATGCTGGCATGTCGTTCACGGAGTTCAGCTACCAGTTGCTGCAAGCATACGATTTCCAATGCCTTTATCACAAACACGGCGTCACTCTTCAAATGGGCGGTAGCGACCAATGGGGGAATATCACTTCGGGAACTGAATTTATCCGTAGAAACCTCCAGCAGCAAGCCCACGCCATCACTACTCCTTTGTTGACGAAGGCAGATGGGAAAAAATTCGGCAAGTCGGAAGAAGGCAATATTTGGCTGGACCCGAATTACACCTCCCCCTACAAATTCTACCAGTTCTGGTTGAATGCTGATGACGCCGACCTTCCCAAGTTTACCCGTTATTTTACCTTAAAATCCAAAGAAGAAGTGGAGGCATTGGAGGCTGAACATGCCGGGAATCCTAATGCACTCAAGCGCATTTTGGCGGAGGAACTCACGGTTCGTATCCACACTGAAAACGCATTCAAGTCTGTTTTGCGGGTGTCGGAACTGTTGTTTAATAGCAAGGCAAGTAAAGAGGCTTTGTTTGAATTGGGTGAAAAGGATTTGGAAACGGTGGCTGGTGAAATCCCCTGTTTTGAGGTGCAGCGATCGGCCATAACCAATGGGGTGAACATCGTTGATTTGATGGCGGAAGTCACGAATATGCTTCCTTCCAAGGGGGAGGCCAAGCGAGCGGTACAAGGTCAGGCTGTTTCCGTCAACAAAGAAAAGGTCGTGAATACAGAAGTGGTTGTCAACCACGAATCATTGTTGCATGGCAAGTACATCATGCTGGAAAACGGTAAGAAGAACAAAGTTATGTTGGTGGTGAAATAGTGCCGTTAGTCTTTAAAAGGATTGCGGGGCACCCAGTCAGTGGAGGGCTTTAGGTAGTCAACAATCGGCCCCAAAACGGAATTCGTCAAGCGGTTGCTGGCCCGAATGTAGCAGAGCATTTGGTGTGCCTCGGCACCTAAAGTGCTTTTGATCTCCATCGCTGTTCGGGCATAAACCACTTTTTTCACCCGTAAATCAATGCCCATTTTCAGAATATCAAACAGCATATTGTGGTAAATATGACACTCCCGGTTTAGGCTTGGCTCAAAACCCAAGAAATGAGCCTCCAATTCATCGTGGTTTTCGATGGTTGTGTAATAGCCAATCAGTTCCCCCTCCTTGAAATAGCCGAAAATATTGAACTGGTCGCCAAGTTGCCTTTTCAGGTTGGGCATGTAAGACTCATTCAAGGCAACCATGTTGAAGTCTTGGTTGTCAACGACCGATTTGTAGAGTTCGTGCAGTTTTTGCTGGTACGAAACAATTTGGGATTCGCTCAATTTATGCTTTTCAATGCCTTCCAAGCATTTGAAGGCTTTCCTTGCCCTTACCTTGTATTTCGATGAAATATCGGCCATGTAATCATCAAAACTCCCCCAGTTTTCCCGGATTTGCAGCACCATGTTTGGGTGAAAAGTGAACTCACTGAACTTCCTGTCCACCAATACCTTGACGGGTGCCTTGTGCGCTTCCGAAATGTCCTTGATGAAGATGCCATCAATGTTGATGTCCTTTTTCTCAAGTTCGGCCTGGGTGAGAATCAAAGCTTCTTCCAAGATGTCGAACGAAGTGGCTTTGTCTTGGGATTCGGGAAAATAAAAACCATGCTCGCCCGTCAACAAGAGGTTGCCACAAATGAGCAAATTCCGGTTTTTGCCAGCTACCAAGTTGCGGACTATCCTGCCAAAAGCCCTTATCAGGCAAGGGTATTTCTTGAAATCCTCCTCCTCTGTCATCACGCTTTCCCCTACGCTGAATGGACTGATTTGGCAGTAGGCGACCCCAAGCGGAACTTCATGTTTGTAAAAGACGAGGTAGCAAAAACGCATACCCTTGGGGGGGCTTTGTTCGAGGGCCGTTAAATAGGGAGGGAGGAGAAAATGGTTATGTGCAGGTGCTGCCGCAGCTAACCAATCGTTTGGCAAGTCATTTACGCTATGGAAAACATTGAATGAGTGCCCAGACTTAGACAGCGGCTTGCTTTTGTTCACCTTTAATGTTGGTCTTGATATTTTTTCAAGCGTCGGAGCCTCAAGAGCGGAAAGATTACGGGGTTGAACCATGTTACTTTGGAGGATTGGTTGGCGAAATTTTTTCCCAAAAATCCGACCCAAATATAAAGTTAGGCTATTGCCAAGTAAAGTTTCTGTCAATGGAGGTGCCGTTTTAATGCACTAGGAAACGCAAAATGCAGCGGATAGTTTTATGCGTTGAAACGATTTGGCGCTGCTTCCTGCATTAATCTCACGATGGCTTCATAAACGTCTTCCGGGTTGGGTTTGGAGAAATAGTCCCCATCTGAGCCATACGGAGGTCGGTGGGGCTTGGCGGTAAGCGTGATAGGTGGGCTGTCCAAATACTGGTAACCACCCTGAACCTCCAACACTTCCCTCATCATATAACCAGTTGCGCCGCCGGGCACGTCTTCGTCCATGAAGACAATCCTGTTTGTCTTCTTAAGGGATTGAACGATAGAATGCTCCAAATCAAATGGCAAAAGTGTTTGGACATCTATCAGTTCCACGGAGATTCCAGTGCCTTCCAAAAGTTTCAAACCCTCCAAAGCTACCCGGATATTGGAGCCGTAAGTTACCAAAGTGACGTCATTGCCTTCACGCATGATTTCTGGCACACCCAGTGGCACAGTGTATTCGCCAATATTGTCAGGAAGCCTTTCTTTCAGCCTATAACCATTGAGGCACTCAATAATAAGCGCAGGGTCGTCGGAATGAAGCATGGTATTGTACATGCCGGCCGCTTGAACAAAATTGCGAGGAGTGAGCACATAGATGCCTCGCAAAGAGTTGATAATCAGACCAATAGGCGAGCCAGAATGCCAAATGCCTTCCAGCCTATGGCCTCGGGTGCGAATGATGGCGGGTGCTTGCTGTATGCCGTTGCTGCGGTAGCGCAAGGTTGCCAAGTCGTCTGAAAGTGGGGCGAGGCCGTACATCAAATAATCAAGGTACTGAATTTCAGCGATAGGACGAAGCCCACGCATGGCCATGCCGATTGCTTGGCCCATGATGGTCCATTCCCGGATGCCGGTGTCGAAAACACGTTGCTCACCGTATTTTTCCTGCATGCCAACAAATCCTTGGTTGACGCCACCGATTTTTCCAACATCCTCGCCAAATGCAAACAGTTCTTTGTGTTTCTCCAAAGCAATATCGAAAAACTTGTTCAAAACTTCAAAGCCGTTTTTGACTTGGGAGTTGTCGGAAAACACGGGCTTGATAACTGGCACATTCAAAGCTGAATACTTGGAAGAGCTGTATAGATGCGTATGGAAACGCTTGTGCGCTAGGTTTTTTGAACGCTCCAGCCAGGCATTGAGTGCATCGCTATTGGTTATTTTGCTGGAGCGAAGGTAAAATAAAAGGTGCCTTGCGTTTTTTACCAAATCGGCATAATGCGGATTGAGCAGGTTCTGGAATTCTTTGTAAAGGTTTGCGATACCCTCGTCGTTCGTTTCGGCCAGCAATTGCTCGTATATTTTGCGGAGCGAAGCCAATTCGGTCTTGATAGGGCTATTGTAGGCATTCCAGGCTCTGTCCCGGCATTCTTTCACGTAAATTTTTGCCCGCTCTTGTAGTGTGTTTATCTCTTCTTGCGTGGCAAGGCCGGCATCCAAAATCCACTTGGCCATGACGAGGTTGCAGTCTGTTTCCCGCTCCCAGGCCAATCTTTCTGGCGATTTGTAGCGCTCATGGGAGCCTGAGGTGGAGTGGCCAAGCTGTTGGGTACACTCTTCTACGTGAATGATGGCGGGTATATGCGTCTTGCGCATTTTTTCAGCGGCCATCTCGTACAGTTCGCACAGAGCGGGATAGTTCCAGCATTTTTCCACATAAATATCAAAACCTTCGCCTTTTTCATTCACCCTAAACCCTTCCAAAACCTCTGAGATATTCCCTTTTGTGGTTTGATAATACTTGGGGACCGAAATCCCGTAACCATCGTCCCAAATGGAAATCAACATGGGTAGTCGCTGCACCCCAGCCGCATTCACGGATTCCCAAAACACGCCTTCTGACGTGGAGGCATCGCCAATAGTGCAAAAACAAATTTCATTGCCGTTTTCGGAGAAACGGGTGCTCTGGGACAACAAAGGGTTTTCCCGGTATTTTTTGGAGGCAAGTGACAATCCGACTGCTCTTGCCATCTGGCCACCTGTGCTGGAAATATCTGAGGAAATATTGAACAGTTGGCGATGGTCGAGCCATTCACCCTGTTCATCCACCATTGGTGTGGCAAAATGGCTGTTCATTTGCCTGCCACCCGACCACGGGTCGTTTTCCGTATCAGCGTACAATTGGGCAAAAAAGTCCTCAACGGTTGCAATGCCCAATGCGAACATGAAGGTTTGGTCACGGTAATAGCCGGAGCGCCAATCGCCTTTTTTGAAGGCCCTGGCCATTGCCACTTGTGGCACCTCTTTTCCATCGCCCACAATTCCAAATTTTGCCTTGCCACCGAGCACCTCTTTTCGGCCAAGGATGCTGGTTTCCCTGCTCACGCAACAAATCCAGAAGTCGTGCAAAACTTCTTTTTTGTATTTCCCTTCAATAGAAGTGCCGTTATTTTCTGTGGCAAAATCTGAAATAGGATATTCAATCATTGTGAAATTGCGGTAAGTTTGCAATGCCCGAACGAATTGGGCTTTAGAATTAGGGCAAAATCTTGGCCGGACCAGCAAAACATAATTCCAACCAAGGGTTAATTTTTCGGCAAAAATAATCAATTGTTCTTGAATCTAATGCCTTGATTTTCGGCAAGAAATGAGGTTGTTAATAGCGGTTCAAATACATTAACATCGCGTTAACCGCTAAAATTTGCCAAACTATTTCGCCGTGTTGAAGATGCCCCTACTTTTGTACCGTCAATTAGACATCAACAAACTAAATTTATATTCAATGAAGAATCTTCTTTCAATTTTCGCATTCTTGGCATTTTTTGCCACTGCATCTTACGCACAACCACAGATGAAGTTTGAAG
>JADLHE010000100.1 GCA_020848965.1 Saprospiraceae bacterium | reverse complement strand
TTAAAATAGCATCCCATTCCTTTTCAAATGCAGTACGTTCTTTTTCAGAACTTAAAAATATTGGAACGAGAGTTTCAATGGTATCAATTCCCTTTAAATTTTCATCTTCTATTTTTACAAGTTTTCCAGTTTTTTCATCTTCAGTAAAATAATCTGTTATTCTCATTACACGAGCCAACCTAAATCTATAAGAGAAGTTAAGTATTCGATTGATTTTTGAATACTGCTCTCTGAGCAAATCATTTCGTAGATTGATTTGAGCTTCTGCTTGTTTATTAGATTTAAAGAAAAATTGGTTAGCAATAGTTGTAATAACGGCTGTTATCAGGATAACAACAATTTGATTTACAAATGATTTTGATGAAGTTTCTGACATAATGATGTTTATATTTTTTAAGACTAAGAAGGGTTTTAAGGATTGTGTAACGATTTGAACTCGCAAATCTAAATTGGTTTGAAAATTACCACTTGTAATGCAATTTTATCATCAAAATCAAAATGCCAAGCAGAAACCCCAAAATTTCTGCCTGACATTCCAGAAAATAGTAATCAAATCGCCTTCTCACTGGCCACCACCTCCACCCACATCCCCGGCCTGCTCGCCGAAATCGTATTATCATACATCGCCTCGCAGCCCACCGTTGGCAGGTAGTAGCGGCCTTGGTAGGCGGCGTTCAGGCGTACCCGATACACTTGGCGGGCGCTGCGGGCGATGTCGAAATACGTCAGCACCCGGTCGTCACGGATGTCTTGGTATTCCGGCACGTTGGTATTGCTGAACTCGGCCATGTTGTGCAGGCGGGCGTTGATGATTTCCCAGCCGGAGGGGAAAATCTGCGTCAGCGCCATTTCCTCGAAGTTCATGGCACGGGTGCCGGGGTGCGTCACCACCACCTCAGCGATGAAGTCGGTGCCCTGCGGGATGGCCGCCGGGTTCAGTTTCTGGCCGCTGGGCGTGGTGTAGCTCACTTCTATTTTCAAGTTGTTGGACGTGGTCGTGGCATCGCCCACCAGCGGCTGTCCCGTGCTGATGAGGCGGGCGTAGAGGATGCCTGCGCCGATGTTGTTCACCTTGAGGGTGCGTTCCGTGCCGTTCAGCGGTACGCTGATTTGGAACACGGGCGTGTTGCTGCCAGCGTTCACCACCTTGCCGTCGCCGAGGTCGTAGCTGAACTTGAAATCATCGCCCACCTTCGATTTCCCGGCGAATTTGCCGATGGCCAGCAGTGCGTAGGCGGTCGTCTGCGTGGAGTACCAGCTCTCTTCGCTGAGGCTTTCGGCCACGTGGCGGAGGTTGGCGGCAGCGGCGGTTAGGTCGCCGAGCAGCACCTGCGTTTCCAGAATCATGGCCTCGTCCCGCAGTTGCGAGCCGTAGCTGTGGCCCCAGTAGCTATACACCTTGCCCGTTGTCGGCAGCGCCTTGGCGATTTCCTTGCCGATGTCGGTCTTGCCGTTCAGGGCGTAGGCAGCGGCGAGGCGCCAGCGGCTTTCGGGGCTGAGGTTCTTGAGTTCCCGCATCCGGTTCATGGCGCCCGTTTCGGGTTTCTTCGCCAAGGCCAGCGTGTAGAGGCGGTAGCGTTGGTCGAGTTCTATCCAGCTGTATTAAGCGCCCCGGTTATCGGGGTTCCAACGCTTGGCCTCGGAGGTTTGGAACTTCACGAAGCGGTCAATCATCGCATCGGGCACTTTGTAGCCGAGCGCCTTGGCCTCCAGCAGGAAGTGACCGGCGTAGTTGGTGCCCCAGGTATCGTAGTCGCCGCCGGGCCAGTAGGTGAAGGCACCGGAGGGCAGTTGGAAGTTCTTCAGTCGGTCAATGGCGGCGCTCACGTTGGCGGTCACCTCGGCCTTTTGCTTGGCATCGAGCTTGGTGAGCTTGTCCACGTAGAGCTGCGGGAAGGCCGCCGAGGTCGTCTGCTCGATGCAGCCGTGCGGGTATTGCAGCAGGTATTTCAGGCGCTCGCCGAGCTTGAGCGGCGGTATGGCTGACACTTCCAGTATGCCCGTGTTCGTGCCGGGCGTCCCGAATGCCTTGTAGGCTTGGCTCCAACTGCCGTTTGCTTGCAGGAGGCCCTCCGCCACACGGGTCACGTAGGGGTTCGGGTTGCGCACGTCCAGTTCTATTTCCTGCGTGGCGGTTTCGCCGCCACCCTTGGCCGTGATTTTGAACTTCGCAATACCCGTTTTCTCGCCCACTTTCAAGTCGAAGCTCGTCATGTCCTCGCCCGGTTTTGCGAAGCTCATCTGACGGGTAGCGCCGCCCGTGATGCCGACCAGTCCGGTCGTTTCGGCGATGCTCACGTCCACGTTCTTAATCTTGCCGTCCATCACAAAAATGCTAACGGGCAGTTTCAGTGTCTCGCCGGGGCCAAGCACACGGGGCAGCGTGGCCAGCGCCATCAGCGGCTTTTTCACCGGAACGATTTTCTCCGCATTGCCGTAGGCGGCATCGGCATTGGCGGCCACGAGCATCACCCGCACCGAGCCGACGTAGTTGGGCATCTTGAACTTGTGCGTCTTCTTGCCGCCCGTGTAGTTGAACGGCCCGGCATGAAGTACCACCGGCTTGAAGCGGTTGGCGTTCTTGCGCTCCGAGGGGGCGTTGATTTCGCCATCACCACCCACGGCCAGGATGCGCTCTAACTCGCCGCCATAAGCGCCCAGCACGTAGTCGTAGAGGTCCCAGGTTTTTACCCCCAACGCCTCACGGGCGTAGAGTGCGCCGTGCGGGTCGGGCGTTTTGAAATTGGTGAGGCCAAGCAGGCCCTCGTCCACCACAGCGATGGTATAGGCCATGTCCTCGCCATTTTCCTCGCTCACCTCCACCGTGAACTCCTGTTCCGGCTTCAGTTCGGCGGCCATTTTTATCGTTGGTTTCAATAGCGTCTTGGGGTCTTCCACGTCCACCGCCAACACGCCGTACATGCGGATGGGCAGGTCGTTCTTGCTTTGGCCGTGCGGTTGCAGCAGGCTCACATGGGCGTACACCGTCGGCGACATCTCCGCCGTGGCCTCGAACTTGAACTTGTTCTCGCCCTGCTTGGCGTCCTTCCACATGGATTTGATGACTTTCGTCCCTGTCTCCAACGTGATGAGCACCCGGCCTTTTTCCCCTGCGGGAACGGTGATTTCGATGTCCTCGCCCACTTTGTATTTCTCCTTTGAGGCCGTGAAGGTCATCATCGCCGCCTCTTGGCGGCTTGCTATGCTGCCGTCCTCCTCGCCGTACCAAGGGTAGCCAGCGTAGAAAAAGTCGCCCGTGCAGTGGCCGCTCTCCGTGTCGCAAACCCTGACCATGTAGCGGCCCCAGGTGTTCACGTTCACGTTGTAGCTGGCCTGGCCGTTGGCGTCCGTCACCACGCCCTCGCTGCTCATGGAGTTGAAGTGGTTGGCGGAGTTGAACTGCGAAACATAGTCGTCGCCTTGGTCCCACCACCAGCGCCACTCGACCCGGTAGAGGCCGACCGTGAGGTTTTTGCCACGGAGCGGCGCACCATTTTCGCCAACGGCGACCACCTTCACCGTGCCGTCCTTGCCGATGTCCACCCGCTGCTCGCCCTGCCCGTTTTTCGGCATACGAATCCCAGCATAGCTGGAATAGGGCGAGTAAGGCATTTTGGTATTGTAAATGCTGGCATCTCCGCCTTTTTCGAAGGCCCTCGCCCGCAGGTTCACGTTCAGTTTGCCGGGGGCCGTGGCGTTGTTGGCGTAGATATTTGCGGAGAAATTGGCCGTGCCGTTCTCGTTGGTCATGCCATCGTAAATCACGACAGGTGCAGAGGTGTACATCGTCCGGACCGGGTCGTCGAACACGAAATCCGGCAGCTTCGCAAATTCGGTTTTCACGGCGCTCACCTCGGCCTCCACCACCGTGCGGAGGTTCTTGCCGGGTGCGCCGTGCAGCCAGTCCACTTGGATTTTGGCCTTGGCAGGTTCGTCCTTGCTGGTCAGTTCTTTCTTGCCAAAATCAAGGTCAATCTTCAAACGGTTCGGCTTGACGGTTTCGATTTTTATCGTCTTCGTAAACGTGGCACCGCCAGCCTTCACGGTCGCCGTCCAGTTGCCAGTAGGGGCATCGGGGCGGGTGGCCACGGGCAGGGCGTAGAGGTTCTGGATGTTCTTGGTGGTCACGGTCTTGTACTGGTTTTGCCCACGGCTGTCCACCAGTTCAAAGGCGATGGGGTAGTTGTCGGGCAGGGTGGCGTCCTTGTCTTCCAGCACGAAATTGAGGAAGAGGCTGTCGCCTGGCCGCCAAACGCCACGGTCGCCGTAGAGGAAGCCTTTGAGGCCCTTCTGCGCCACCTCGCCCGCCACATCGAAGCGGCTGAGGCTGAGGGCGTTGCCGTCGGCGGTTTTCAGGTAGCCCTTCATTTTTTCCTTCTTTGCAATGATGAGAAAGGGCTTGCGCTCCAGTTGCAGCTCCGCAATGCCGTCACCGTTGGTCTTGGCTGTGCCAATGAGCTGCTGCTGGTAGTCGTAAAATTCGAGGTCAACATCCCCGACGCTCTCCGTGGTGCGCAGGTCGGCCACTGCCACGAAATACGAGTTATCAGTGCCACCCTTGGCCGTGATACCGAGGTCGCTGGCCAGTACGTTGGTCTGCACAAAGTTCTCGGCGTTGTAATAAGCGCCGTAGCAGGGGTTCGTGCGGTGCTGCCATTGGAAGTCCTCGTAATAACCGTCCATGCCATAATAGTCTCCCCAGAACGAGCGGATTTCGCCGTTCTCGTCGGTGTAGCTCTGCTGGCTGAGTTCTTTGAGATTATCGGCGTCCTTGCGGTTTCCGCATTTGTAAATGGCGTATTCTGGCCTAAAGCCGATGCGCACTTGGTAAATGGCGTTCGGGTCGGCGGTGAAGAGCTTGTTCAGGTCGAGAGCGTAACGGGTCCAGCCGCCAGCGTTCGATTTGGGGTTCATCCCTTTCAGCGGCACCATTTGGCGCTTGATGACCCGGCCCACCCGCTGGAGTTCGTAGCTGTCCTGCCCGTCGAGGTCGTGGGTTTGCAGGACCTGCAAGATATTGTTGTCGTAAATCTTGAAAATCTCCACCTCCACGGCCTGGAGGCTCACCGCCTCGAAGGGCAGCACGAGGCCCTGCTCGCTGCTCGGCAGGATGACGCCCCGGCCCACGAGCCTGACATGGGGTTTGATGGGTTCAAAATCCACCTGCCAAATGGTCGGTTTGTCCATGCTCGCTCCGGCAGCGTTTTTCACGCCGGGGCGCACCTCGATGCCGATTTGCCCGGCCAAACGCTGGCTTGGGTAAACGAAGATGCGGTTGCCGTCCACCGTGAAGTTCAGGTTGATGTTGCCAGTGTTTTCGTAGTAATAGCTGTCGCCCGCCACTTTGGGCTCGCCCTTGAAGCCTATAAGGCCGTTCAGGTCTTGCGAAGCCAGCAGTGGGTCGCTGAAATGCAGCACAACGTATTGATTTTCAGCCTCTACCACCCGTGCGGACATGACGGAGAAATCGCCGAGGGCAGGGATGGTCACTTTGGTTTCGCCTTCGGCATCAATGTCGAGGTCGTCGGCATCCCACACCAGTTTCACCTCGGACGCGCCCGTGCCCCTTGTGATTTCACCGACGGTAAAATCATGGGTGAGACCGTCTTCGCTGTGCTCCCAAACGATGGGCAGTGCCTTGCCGCCTTGGGTTGCCTTCAGGATTTTCTCCAAGTCTTCGTTCTTCGCAACCCGGTCGGTAACGGTAACGGCACCTTTCAGCAATTGCCGCTTGAGGTCGCTGGCGTCCTCCGCTTCGATGCCGTAGGCTTCCACGCTCAGGCTCTGCTCCCGCACGAGGAAGTCGAACTCAAAGCCATGGGCCTCTTCCGGCAGGTTGTCGAATACATCGGATAGGGCGACCTTGGCGATGTATGCCGTGCCGCTCTCCCAGCCGCCTTCGGGGTCGAAGCGGATGGTGTGGTCGTCCTCCCAAACGGCGTCGCCGCTGGCGGAAGGCTCGAATTTGAGCACGCCATTGGCCTCGGTGCCCACTTTGTCGGCAGCCACGGCAGCCCCAGCGAAGCGAATCCGCACGGGGTCGGCCTTGGAGATGACGCCGGAGGTGTAGGCATAGACGTAGGACTTGACGGCTTCTGGGATTTCCTTGGCCCGTAGCACGTCCTTTTTGCCGCAGGCGTAAAAGCCAGCAAAAGCAAGGACGATGAGGAAGGAAAGGATGGAAAATTGTTTTCTCGAAATGATTTGGAACATGGTGGTGAAAAATTTATCGGTTGACGATGGATGGCGGACGATTGACGGTGGGCAATTGGTTGGTTTTCAATTGATTTTTTAAGGAATCGGATTGACCACATTCAGTCCTGCTATCCAGTTAAAATCAGCTTCGTTTCGGGTGTTCAGTTCAAGGCAGTTGAGCAGTGCAGTAGCGGCGTGGATGGCATCGCCAGCGGACATTTTGCGCTGTTGGCGAAGTTCGATGGCTTTGTTAATGATGGCTTTGTCAATAGGGAGAACCGTCATTTTTTTGAACGTCGCTTCCAAATATAGCTTGTCGTTCAAAGGGATACGATGGAAGCCAAGTGATTCAAGCCTTGTTATGTCGGAGACTAGGCTGTCAGGGTCGGCAATTAAAGGGGCTACTACCGAGAACATGCTCGGTTGAGTCGCATAGATTAAAATATTGCTGTCTAAAAGGCGGCGCATTAGGAGTAGTGTTTAGTCTTCTCTAAAGGGCAAAGGTCGGTCTTGGGTGCTTTCTTCAAACTCCCTCATGTAATTCTCGAAGTCCGGCTTTTCAGTTAAATACTTAGCAGCCAATTCTTCCAGTTCCTTCAACCTTTCTTCGTAGGTCTGTTCTTTAATGACCTTGCCATGCTGCTTTTTAGCCTTCTTCTTGGCAAGCAAACCGTCAACATAGTCCTGTAACTCTTGCAGCAGGTTATCCGGCAAGCTTTCAATCTTTTGGTACAAAGTCAATTTTTGCTCTGCTATCATCTTTCAAAGTTTTCTTTAAACAACGCTCAAATTTAGCAAAGATTCCCGCCCATTTCAAATGAGATTTGATTCTCCGCAAGCAAAGCCCCAAACGCCGTGGCCTCGCAGCTATTATCCGCATTTTTCTACTTTTGCCGCAAATCGAGACCGATGCAAACCGTCCTGCTTCCAATGTTTCCCTTGCGACTGGTCGCCTTCCCCGGCGAGGAGTTGAACCTGCATATTTTTGAGCCGAGGTACAAGCAACTCATTCAAGAGTGCGAGGCCAAGGGTACCACTTTCGGCATCCCCGCCTACATAGAGGACAAAGTGCAGGAGATAGGAACGGAAATCGAGCTAATTTCCATAGATAAGACCTATCCAAAAGGTGAAATGGACATCCGCACCCGTGGCGTGGGCATTTTCAAGATATTGGAGTTCTTCCCGGAGGTGGAAAACCGACTATATACCGGAGCTGAGATTTTGCGGATGCCATTCGATACAGAAGGTGATTTTGTCATCAACGAGCGCATCCTCGAAAACCTCGGAGAATTGTACCGGGTGATGAACATCACGAAGCCGTTGCCGCAGCATTCCGCCGATTTCAATACCTATAAAATCGCCCACCTTGTCGGTTTTTCCATGGAACAGGAATACGAGTTCCTTTGCATGCCAGAAGAAATGCGCCGCCAGGACTATATGCTTTCGCACTTGGAGCGCCTACTGCCGACTGCCCGTGAAATGGAGGAGCTTCGCAAAAAAGTGGCGATGAACGGGCATTTTAAGAACATCTTGCCCCCGGAAGTTTAGAGGGCTTTTCTATCTTGCCAGCCCTTTCCGAAAACTAGCCACAGCCAGGTAATTCCAATTGGTTTCATTTTCAAAAACAACACATTATGACAAAAATCAAAGTAGGTGTGGTCGGTACCGGGTTCATCGGGCCAGCACATATCGAGGCACTGCGCAGGCTTACAAATGTGGAAGTTGTGGCGCTTTGCGAAGTGAATATTGAACTTGCCACCGCAAAGGCTGCTCAGTTGGGCATCGAGCGTCCCTGCACTTTCGAGCAATTGCGGGCCATGGACGACATCGCCTGCGTTCATATCTGCACTCCAAACGTCCTCCATTATTCCCAATCTAAAGCAGCGCTTTTGGCTGGCAAGCACGTTGTCTGCGAAAAGCCCTTGGCCAAAGACCTGCACGAAGCCGAGGAACTCGTGGCGATCGCTGCGCAAACGGGCTTGGTCAATGCCGTGCATTTCAACCTGCGCTACTACCCGCTGGTTCGTCAGATGAAAACCATGCGGGAGCGGGGCGATTTGGGCGATGTTTACTCCATTCTTGGCTCCTATTTGCAGGATTGGCTGTTCTATGAAACCGATTTCAACTGGCGCTTGGAGCCAGATAAATCGGGCGATTCCCGTGCCATTGCCGACATCGGCTCGCACCTAATGGATGTCATCGAGTACATCACCGGCCTGAAAACCACCGAGGTCATGGCCGATTTCAATACCATCCACAAGACTCGGAAAAAACCGCTGAAACCAGTTGAAACTTATTCTGGGAAGATGTTGCAGCCAGAAGACTACGCCGATGTGCCCATCACGACCGAAGACCACGCCAACGTGTTGCTCCGCTTCGACAACGGCAATCGGGGTTCCATCACCGTTTCGCAGGTGTCGGCAGGCAGGAAAAATCAGCTAAAACTGGAGGTTTCCGGCTCAAAAAAGACCTTCGCTTGGAACTCCGAGGCACCCAACGAGGTCTGGGTCGGCAATCGGGACGGCTACAACGAATCGCTGATGCGTGACCCATCACTGGCGTATCCAGAGGCGAGGGAAATCATGTCCTTCCCCGGTGGCCACAACGAGGGCTTCCCCGACACTTCCAAGCAGCTTTTCAAGGAGGTTTACGCCGCCGTTGCCGAAGGCAAACAACCCGAAAAGCCCAGCTATCCGACCTTTGCCGATGGCCTTCGGGAATTGCTCATTTGCGAGCGGATTCTGGAAAGCAATAGGAAACAGGCTTGGGTGAAGGTGTGAGGGTAAATTGGAAAATTGAGAAATTTGGATATTGAAGGGGGGATTGCCTATTCCAACCACTGGCAAAGGGCTTGATAGTAACCACCACCAATGGAGCAGGTGCTTCCATTCCGAAGCCCAACCTCCCGTTCCGTGTGGTCCAATAGGCTAATCCATTCGATGTTGATGGCCTCGTAGCGGTTCACTTGCAAGAAGTTGGGCGGCAGCTTGCCCAGCATTTGGGCCAATGAAAGGCCGCTCATGATGGACTGCTTTTCGAGGACGACCTCTGTTTTTCCTTGGCCCTTTGCCCCGGTTTTCACCATGACCACGTCGGCGGGGTTCACCATGTAGCTGTGGCGCCCATCTTGGATGCTAAGCAATTTTTTGTTGGGGAATTGCGGCTTGGCATCCATGCGCTCCTGTTGTTGGCGCAGGTAAATGGCCTCCATGATGTTCTCATTATGGCGTTCCCAGTCTTCGTAAAAAGGTTTTTTCAAAATAGCTACCACCTCGCTGCCGAACTCGTTGTGCAGCCGCTGGGCATATTCGAAATCACGAAACCCCGTATTGATGACCACTGGTGGAATGGCCACGCCCTCCCGTTTTAGCAGGGCGAGCAATTGAAATGCGCTGCCGCCGATGAGCTTGATGTCGAGGAAAAGCACTTCGGCAGGCTTGTTTTTCACCAAATCAAAAGCATCCTCCACGTTGTCGGCCTCGCCGACCACCTCCATTTCCAGGGTCTCGTTCAGGGCGGCCACCAACTCCCGGCGGATGGGCGCCTCGTCCTCCACCACCAAGGCACGCAGTTTACGAAAGCTCATAGTTGTAATTTTTAGGGATGAAAAAATGCACCCTCGTGCCGTACCGCCCACCTTCCGTTTCACCAAAGATAAAATCCTCGTAGCGCACGGTCAGTGGCTGCTTATTGTAGCGGTTGAACAGGGCGATAAGGTCGTCCATGACGGCGGTGCTGCCCTTGCGTGTACCGCCGAACTGGGGTTCGACGTTACGTGGCCTGCCCCGCCCATCGTCCTCGATGGCGACATGGCAACCATCGTCCCCCATTTTCACCGAAAGCAAAAAACGCCCTGCCTCCTTGCGATTGCGGATGCCCTTCTCTACGGCGTTTTCTGTGTGGATTTGCAGCAGCATGGACGGCACTTGCACGGCCTCCATCGCCCCTTCATCCTTCGGCAAATCGAGCGAGACCCGAAGGCCCTCTCCGAAGCGAACCTGCTGTATTTTCAAGTAGTTCTGTACGATTTCAAGCTCCTTTGACAATGGGTGGTATGCCTTGCCGCTTTGGGTGTTGGCAAATAGGTGGTCCACGTTTTCTGAGAGACGCCCGACGATGGTGGCCGTGTCGGCATCCTTGCGGTAGCGACTTTGCACCCAGTGCAGGGCATTGTTGATGAAATGCGGGTTGAAGAAATTGGACAATGCCCGGATTTGCAGCGCATCCCGCTCCCGTCGTGACCGCTCCAACTCGGCTTGGTGGCGTTTTTTCATATAAAACCAAGTGAAAGGTATGCCCAGCACGACCAGGGCCAGCCCCACCCAAAACCACGGGCTTTCGCTCAGCAGCCCCGGCATGTTGAAGGCCCACGCCGCCTCCCCCGACACCACGTTGTGCTTGAAGGCCGTGATGTGTAGCGTGTATTTGCCTTGCGGCAAATAGGGCATTTCGCCCACCCGTTCTTTGGTTTGGCTGCGCCAAAAAAGGGTGTCGCCCCGGCCGTTCACCACAGCGATGTCGAAGTAGAGGTCATCCTTGAGCAGCTTGTTTCCCGATGGGATGAAGGCAAACGTGATATTGCGCTTCTTCGTGGGCAGCTTGCTTATTTTGCCTTCGGCAATGGGCACTTCCGAACCACCTGCCGTGAAGCCCGTGAGGCGGAGGGTGGTGGCGGAGGTATCAAATTGAAGGGCAGCGAGGTCAATCCTAGTAGCACCTTCCTGCGTGCCGACCCACAAAAAACCGCCCTCCTTGCCCCCTGAAGGGGAAGTATAGAGCACGGCGTTTTGCTCAGAGCCGCCCCCGGCAATGTCCTTGCCGTATTGCAAGGTGAAGATGCGGGGTCGTTTCCCCTTGTATTTTTTGTCAAGCAAATAGACGCCGAACTGACTTCCTGCCACGAGGTAGTCCGGCAGGTTTTTAAGGAATGCGATGGTCGAGGTGTCGTTTCCAGGAAGCTGAATTTTTTCTGTGAAATCGAATGGACTGTGCCGGAGGTAATCGAAGCGATGGGGGTCGGGCAGGCTGTAAAGACCGTTTATGCCGCCCAGCAACAGGGAGCCATCATCGGCGAGGCAGGAACTCATGGTGCCGAAGCTTTTGGGATGCTCGGCGGTGCGCAGCCAAGTAATGGCGGTGTCCCGCACGGGGTCGTAGATGGCGATTCCCTGCGAAAAGCGGCCCAGCCATAGCCGCCCACCGAGGTCTTCGGTGATGGTGAGCACGTTGAGTAGGCCCATGCCTTTTTTCTTGCTGATGATTCTTAGATTGTGGATTTCGCCGTGCCGTTCTTCCCCGATGCCAAGGCCGGCTTCGTAGAGGCCGAGTGCCAATTGGCCATTTTTGAGGGACTGAAAATAGAAGCCCAAAGGTGGAGGCGCTACCCCTTTCAGCTTCACGGGCACGGGCCTATCTCCCTCAATTCTGCTCAGTCCCAGTGGGGCATTCATATAAAAAAACAGCTTGCCTTCCGGGCTGCGCCACGAACCGGGCAGCACTGGCACATTGGTAGGTGGCTCAGGTTTCTGGAGTGTTTTTCCGTCAAAAACGGCGAAGCCGCCCTCCCCGTTATAGCCCCCCATCCAAATGCGCCCTTGGCCGTCCTCGTTGATGGCGTGCAGGCCATTGACCATGTTCGGCGTGGCATTGTTGAAGGTCAGGAGGGCTGGGTCGGTGCGCACGATGCCGGAGGAGGTATTGTACCACCAATGCCCGTCTGGGCCGAGCAAAATTCCAGAGTTGTTGAACTCCTTGTCGAGTCCATTGAACAGCAATTGAGTATGCCCAAGACTGTCCACCGCATAGACGGAGAGGCTTCCGTCGAGCGGGTTTTTCACCAAAACGCCAACGTGGGCCGTGAGCCGGGGGGGAACCGTTGGTGTGCCGTAAAAGCCGAGCAGCCCGATAACCTGCCCTTTCCTGCCGTCGGACAGGGTGGCTTGCAGGGGGCGGCTCTGACCCTTTTGCCAAAAGTAAACTTGCCCTCCCTGCGTATATGCTCCCCGTATATCGTCTCCCTCGAAGAAAGTGGTGTAAAAACTACTGGCGGGTAATGCAAAGCGTTTTTGAAAGCCTTTACCATACCTGAAAAGGTACTGCCCCTCAGTCGTGTCTTCCATGACAAGCACTATTTCATTCTTCCAAAAAAAATAGTTGCTCAGTTTTTCCTCCAAGCCTCGCTGCGGCACGTACACTGGCATTTCCGACCGCCGGAAACTGTCGGAAGCGGGGTCATAGCTATAAGTAAAGGCATGCCTGTCCATGAAGTGGGGATAACCTTTCGGGTCAATAACGTAGGTCAGCACGTCGGTTTGAGCAGCATATTTTTTCCATTTGCCTCCGAGGGTATAGCAGGCCAGCGACAGGCCATTCTCGCTACGAGCCTGAAACCAAGTGCCGTGTTCGTTGTGAGTTGAATAAAGCAAAGCTGGCGGCAACCCAAGTGCAACGAGGTCAAAATGCTCCCAATTCACACCGTCAAAACGGGACAGTTTGTCCGCTCCGCTGTAATTGACCCAAGCGTTGCCTTCCCCATCGAAGTGGACAAAGGCTTCTGGGTACAGCAGCCCGTCCGCCACGGTGTACTTGCGGGAAAACGGCTGCTGCGCAAGGCAAACGGCGGTTATACCCATCAGCCAAGTGGCGGCGAGCAAAGGGTATAGCCAGCATTGTCGGCGGTGGGCCATGCGGTGCGTTGGTTGTATTAAGCTTCGCAAATAAAGTGAAAGGACGGGAAAGGAGGGCTGTTTGCCACATGAAATGACCTGTAACGAGGCATGAACAGATGGTTTGCTGGCATGAGCAGGTTTTGGTTCATGGCCCTGAAATGGGGTTTCGTGGGCGGGTGGAGTATGTTTGGTGGGTTGGTGAAGGATTGAATGGTGGGGTTGTGGGATGTTTACGTTGACAATACAGCTTCCCATTGGGTCATCAAACGGTGAAGGCCATTCTAATTTCATCACTAAACCTAATTCATCATGTTGAAAAAAAACTCCGTACTAACACTTGCCATGTTGACCATTGGTCTAATGGCCAACGCCCAATCCGTAGAGACCAGCTTTACGCAGTCCGAGAAAGACCAAATCCTAGATGTCGTTGTTCCTGCCCTGAAGGGGTTTTTAAGTAGCATTAACTGCACATATAAGCCCGGCACCACGATTGACAAAGTAACGCAAGTGAATGACGGCCATGTTGAAATTGAAGGCACTGTCAATTATGACAGCAACAATTGCTCAAGGGTGAGCACCGATTTCAAGGTAAAAATGTACAGAGAAGGCTCAAGCGCCTCCACCGATATTTGCATATACACACCCTACTGTATGCTGGGAAGTGCCTATAAGTATGAGTGGGACTGCAAGGGAGGAGAGAAAACACTTTGGCAGAAATTCTGAACCAGTAGGAACGTTGAACCAGCTCCTCGCTCGGCCTCGGCATGATGGCCCGCTACCAAGGGTTGACACTCCGGCTCGGCGGCTACCTCGGCATGATGTCGGAGACCAAATTCAACTACCAATTGGATGGCAACAAACTGCTGAACATCCGATTGGTGGCACTAACTATTTCACCACCTTCAACCTCAGTTACCGCATCGGACTGACCTACGACATGGGCCGTGTGAAGCTCATGGGCGACTTCGTCGGCCTTCACCCGCACACCGAAGTCAACGATGCCAAAGGCGAAAAGGTGAAGCTGGTGCAGGGCAATTTCCTGAGCGTGGGGATTGGCGTGGCGCTGGTGCGGAAGTGGAGGGGGTATGGGGTGTAAGCATCAAAATAATTGACAAACGATGATAAAAGTTAATAAAAAATTGCAACTTCTCTTTCCTGTCATAAATATTTTTGTGGCAGCCTTGAATCTTCATGTTTCAGCTCCATCATGCCTGCCCGAGGGTATCACATTTGGTTCACAAGCGGAAATTAACGCTTTCCCCACTAACTACCCTGGTTGCACGTCTATTGGTGGTGTTGTTGGTATCAATGGACCCGATATTGCGAATTTAAATGGCTTATCATCATTAACCTCTTTTGGTGACAATGTTTTCATTTATGAAAACCCAATGCTATCCAGTATTTCAGGTTTGTCCAATATTAGCTCCGTAGGCGGTGGACTTTATATATGGGATAGTCCTTCTTTGACATCCTTGTCTGCTTTGTCAAATCTTTCGACCGTAGCTGGCTCTCTTGAAATCAATGGTACATCATGTTCAAATCTTAATGGCCTGGAAAACATCACAGTGGTTGGTGGGGATCTGAGAATTGGTTTAAATGCCAATTTAAGCTCGCTTTCAGGTCTTCAAAACCTGACTTCGGTTGGCGGTCAATTAGAGATAGGAGGCATCCCAAGCCTCACTAACCTAAACGAGTTGGCAAACTTAACAGCTATCAATGGATTGTTAGTTATTGTTGAGAACCCTGCACTAGTTGACATAAGTGGTCTTCAAAATATTAACCCAGGCACTATACAAGCTCCACCAGGTTGGACCGATGAAATTATCATTATATTCAATAATCCACAACTTTCTCAGTGTGCTATCCAGTCTATTTGCGACGCCTTGCTCAATTTTGGAGCTACGGCCAATGTTTATAATAATTCGTCAGGCTGCAACTCTCAATCAGAAATAGAAACAGCGTGCCTACTTATTCTCCCCATAGAACTCCTCTCCCTCCAAGCCCAGCCCCAAAAAACCGCCACCCATCTCACCTGGCGCACCGCCTCCGAGGCCCAGAACGCTTATTTTGAAATCGAGCACAGCAGAAACGGCGTATCCTTTCAAGCCATAGGCAAGGTAGAAGGCCACGGCACCACCACCGAGCCACACAACTACGAGCACACCCACGAGCACCCCGGCCCTGGCACCCACTACTATCGCCTGCGGCAGGTGGATTTCGATGGGCAGCACAGCTACTCGCAGGTGGTGAGCATAGACTTTCCAAGTCTTCGAGACTTGGAAAGTCTGGCCCTCTGGCCGAACCCGACGATGGACATCGTGAATCTTGGTTGGGAATCGCAGGAAGCACTAGAATATGTAGTGACCGATGCATTGGGTAGGATGCTTCAATCAGGCAACCTCGTTGCTGGCAAGATTGACCTGTCAGCCTACCCAAAAGGTGTTTACTTTCTAAGCCTTAAAACGGGAAACGGTATGCGGGCAGGGCGAGTGGTTAAGCAATGAAATCATGGGGATTTCTGAACTACTTAACAAATGGGGAATTCATTTTCAAATCTCCTTCCCCCATTTCTTCAGTTCCTCCACCTTCACCAAATACATCTTGGTATTGCTCCCCGCATCGCCTCCGGTGACGGCTTTGAAGTATTGTTTTTCCTCGAAAATCTTGCGTTTGAGCGTCTCCGTCCTAAAGGCGAAGAACTGCCCAGCGAATTTGTAAACCCAAAATTCGGCGGTGGTAGCAGCGAGGGCGGTGGGCTTGCCCCGGCTTTCGTATTCGATGGCCACGTTGCCAGTCTGGTGTGCCATGAGGTCGTTTTTCACTTCAAACGTCCAGCCTTTGGAGATGATTTTAAGGTCGTAACCCTTTGAGGTTGAGTGTTCTATGTCATCGGCAGGGATGCCGAGGCGGGCCATAAGGCGCTGGGCGACCTCGAGTTCGGCGGCTTGGCCATCTACCAGATCTTTCTTGAAATTGTAATGTGCCATTGGGTCGTTTGTTGAAACAGTCGAATTGACGACAACAACTTTCCGAAAGTTTTGGAACTTTCGGAAAGTTGTTGTCGTCAATTCGACTGGCTAACTCAAACTCATTCCTTCACATATTCAAAATACTTTAACTCCACAAAAAACTTCGGGTCTTTGGCCCCCAGCAGCTTCGCAACGGACGGGGACAGCACCACCACGATGTCGTCGCCATAGGCTTGGTCGGGTATTCGGGCGATGACCTTGGCATAAACGGTCTTCTTTTTCAATGGATTGGTGACCTGTATGACCGAGCCGATGGGCGCCGTTCGGTGCAGGGCAAAATAGTCACTGCCCCCTTTTTTCTCCCGCTGCCAATAAGCCGCACCGTTCTGGAAACGGGTCTTTTTCACCAGCTTTTCACCGTTGAATGCCTGTTGCAAAGCCTGCATCTTCAGCCCAAAGGGATTTCGGTTAACGGCCTGAATCGCCTCGGGTATCCCTTTGATGCTCATCCAGCCGACTTGCAATCGTTGCCCCGTTTTCAACGTGGTGTTTTTCAAATAAAGCCTCGATTTCAGAGTGTCCGGCTGCAAGCCGAAGTAGTTTTTGGCCACTTTGTAAAACGTGTCGCCATGTTTTACGGTGTAAAAAACCGGGACGAAGCTCTTGCGTGGCCAAGCCATTTTCCAATCCACGATGGCAGAATCGGGGATGACCACATTGACCGTAGGGTTGGGGGGCATAGAGCCATCCGTCGGCAACGCAGGATTGTAGTTATAAAGTACTTCCAGTTTCAGCCCATAAAACTTTGCAAGTGAATACATCGTTTGGCCTTTGGCCATTTGGTGACCAAAAATGCCCGTACCGAACTCATCCAATTTGATGAAAATAGTATCTTTCGCCGTGAGGTAGTTCAGGCTGTCGCCCGTGGCAAAAAGGGAAAGGCAGAACGAAACGCCAATCAGGGTTAACGCAAGTTTTCTCATAAATTACGGTCGTCGGTAGTCGGTGGTTGGTGGTCGGCGGGATGCTGCTGCACCGACTACCGACGACCGACCACCATCCACCGTTTTAGATGGACAAAATTACAAATTCGCTCGGAATCATTCCCGCCCGCTTTGCTTCCACCCGTTTCCCCGGAAAACCCTTGGTGGACATTGGCGGAAAAACGATGGTACAACGGGTATATGAACAAGCGTGCCAAAGCGTCCTCGGTCAAGTCGTTGTCGCTACTGATGACCAGCGCATCTTCGACCATGTGGCCAGTTTCGGGGGGCAGGTAGTGATGACATCCGACCAACACCCTTCTGGCACTGACCGCTGCGCCGAGGTTGCGGCCCTACCGCAATACGCTGATTTTCAATTCGTTGTAAACGTGCAGGGCGATGAGCCGTTCCTATCACCAGCGCAAATCAACCTCGTTTTGGAAGTATTGGCCAGCGATGAGAATTGCCCGATAGCCACGCTTGCGAAGCAAATTGCTCCTGACAGCAAGCTCGATTTGCTCAACCCGAACATGGTCAAGGTCGTTTTCGACAAACAACATCGGGCACTGTACTTTAGCCGATGGCCATTGCCGTTTCATCGCAATATACCAAGAGAAGAATGGCCGGCAAATGGCATATTTTACAAACACATCGGCCTTTATGCTTTTCGAAAAAACGTACTGCTCGATGTAGCCCAATTGCCGCCTAGCCGCCTCGAACTGGCCGAATCCTTGGAGCAATTGCGCTGGCTGGAAAACGGCTATCCCATCGGCGTAGCGCTGACGGAAACGGAGAGCATTTCAATTGATTCACCCACTGATTTGGAGTTGGCAGTTCGGCAGTGGGCAGTGGGCAGTCAGGGTGCAGACTTGTAGCCTTGAAGTCTATTGCCGTTCATCACGGCACCGACTAAACAACTGTCGAACTGACTGCAAATTGCCCACTGCCGAACTGCAAACTGCAAACCTGTCGAACTATGAATTTCTGTTCCAACTGTGGCTCCGCCGATTTACGCACCGAAGTGCCCAAAGGCGATAACCGGCCCCGCCTTGTCTGCGGGCAATGCGGGGATGTGCATTACCGAAACCCGAAAATCGTGGCGGGTTGTCTGCCAGTTTGGGAGGGCAAGGTCCTGCTTTGCCGAAGGGCGATTGAGCCAAGGGCAGGCTATTGGAACATACCAGCTGGCTTCCTTGAATTGGGCGAAACGGTGGAGGATGGGGCCATCCGGGAAGTGTGGGAAGAGGCCGAGGCGCGGGTGCGCTTGTTGGGTTTACAAACAGTTTTCAGCTTTACCAGCTATTGGCATGTGTACCTCCAATTTGTGGGAGAACTGGTGGAAGGGAGGTTCGGAGTGGGTGAAGAAAGCACGGAAACCAGGCTTTTTTCAGAAGCGGAAATCCCTTGGGATGAAATTGCTTTTGAGTCTTCCCGCTTTGCACTAAAACGCTATTTCGAGGACGTAAAACGGGATGGTGGGTTCAAACTCCATTTCGGTGCTTTATAGCCATAAAAATGGGATGCCAATTGCAAGAACTGGCATCCCTCTTCAAATGGTTGAAGGGTCACACAGGGTACTAAAATGATGGAAGT
>JADLHE010000099.1 GCA_020848965.1 Saprospiraceae bacterium | reverse complement strand
TTGACAATGGCACAGTTCAGATTGAGCCATCGTTTCACGAAGTGAAAGTGGAAAAGGAGTTGGGATTGACCTTGGTTGGTATAGAGATGATGGAGGAATTCGAATTCGACCGCACCTCTTATCGCTTTGAAATGGCATATGGCTTGGTGCAAAACGATACTGGCCTGTTGGTGCATGAAGTGGATTTGGTGGATCTCCGATTGAACGATTTCGACCGTGGTCTGCCAGTAGCTCGATGCGTTTTCACTTCTGGGAAACATGGCTTGGTCAATCGAATTGGCAAAATAGTGGCCAAGGACATGGGCTATATGGGCAATTTCAGCGACGGCGTAGCAAGGGTAAGCCAGAAAGGTAAAATGTCCGCCACCATTGAGAAAAACAAGCCCAACCTTGGTTCGCTCCAAGGTTTCCTGACTTCCATACTCGCCCCGACATCGCTTACAGACTACACCCAGCACGACCTAAATATTGACAACCGAGGAATGCTAACTTGCGAGGGCTGCACTTGGGGTTATATAGATACCACTGGCGCATTGGCCGTAACGCCACAATTCAGTTTTGCCAAAGATTTTATCAACCGAGTCGGCATTGTGTCGGCGAACGAAAAATGGGGCATGGTTGACAGCAAGGGAAAACAACTGCTACCCTGCAAATACGACGAACTAGGCTTCCTTGAAAACACGGACAACAAAGTGCTTCGGGTTTTCAAAAAAGAAGAAAAATACGGCTTGATAGATACTTTGGGGCAATTGGCAGTAGGCACTCAGTATGAAGACATTGGTTCTTTCAGCGAAGGCCGTTTGGCGGTTAAACGAAATGGGATTTGGGGCTTTGTGGACAGGAATGGCAGGGAGATGGTTAATTGCCGATTCGACGAAGTAGGCGCTTTCAGTGAAGGTTGGGCGGCAGTTCGGCTTGGCAGCAAATGGGGCTATGTGGACCGAAACGGCTCCGTAGAACTGGATTTCCAGTTTTCAAAAGCTGGTAAATTCTCCAACGGGCTTGCCCCGGCGAAGCGGGAAGGCCCCCATTTTGGGTATATAGACCGAAAAGGGAAATGGGTGATTGAGCCCAAGTTTCCAAAAGCGCATCCTTTTGACCAAGGGGTTGCTAAAGTGGAAGAACTGAACGGCCAATTCCTTCGGGTTGGCTTGATTGATACCCTTGGCAATTTTATAGTAAAACCGAAATTCGTTTCCCTTTCCAATTTCAACCAGCATGGCCTTGCAGTGGCAGAAATTGGCGGTGCTCCAGCCAAATTCGTACTGATTGACAAAGCTGGCCAAACCATTACCAACCTTACCTACAGAAGTATCTCTCCCTTTTATGACGGCTTGGCCAAAGTTCAATACCATGAAGAATGGGGCTTCGTGGACACTACCGGCAAATTGGCGATTGAAGCCAAGTTCTTCAAAGCAAGCGATTTTTCAGAAGGGAAAGCAGCGGTTTGGTTGAATGGCCAGTGTGGCTTCATTGACCGAAACGGCAAGTTTTTGGTGGAGCCACAGTTCAGTAAGTGCATGGATTTCAAAGATGGAAAAGCCATCGTGTTCAAAGGCAGCCAACGTGCCGGCCTCATTGATGAAAAAGGAAATTTTGTGATTGAACCCGGCATCAACAAGCTGTTGGATTTTGCCGATGGGCGTGGCTTGGTTCGGGACGACAACTATAAATTTTATTACATAACCGAGCAGGCACGCTTTTACAATGGCTTTTACGAAAAGGCAGGTGAATACAAATACGGCGTGGCCGTGGTCAAGGTGGATGGGAACTGGGCCATTATCAACCAGCAAGGAATCGAAATCATCCCACCTAAATATGACAAAATAGAACAGTTTGAAGATGGCTTCGCAAAGGTCAGAATCAAAGGCTTCAATGGGCTAACCAACCTCCAAGGCGAACTCATCGTACAGCCGAGCTATGAGTACATCAGTTACGCTGGGGAAGGGTTATTCCGGGTAGAGCAAGGGGATAAGGTTGGTTATTTTGACATGGAAGGGAAGTGGGTTTGGGGTCTTCAAGAGTAGTTTCATGCGAAGAAAAAAAATTGAACAGAATGAAACTATTCCCCAAAACCCCGTAAAAGCTCCTGTTAGTTTTCGAGACGGATGAAAAAATTTAAAAAAGTTTAAAAAAAAATCCGTCATGACTTGCATGTATTTTAGAAAGTGATTTACCTTTGCGCTCGCCTTTGAAAAAGGGCGGGTTTGAAGATAGATTCAAATCATACTAGCCTCCTTAGCTCAGTCGGTTAGAGCGCCGGACTGTTAATCCGTAGGTCCTTGGTTCGAGTCCAAGAGGGGGCGCAAAAGCCTCGCAGCAATGCGGGGCTTTTCTATTTATCCACAATCATTCAATTCATAATTTCCAGCAAATGAGCTTACTTACCGTAGGAACCGTAGCATTCGACGATATTGAAACCCCACTTGGCAAAGCCGACAAAATCGTGGGCGGTGCTTGTACCTATATTTCGCTTGCTGCCTCTTATTTCGTTGACGGTATTAACCTTGTCTCTGTTATTGGAGATGATTTCCCTAAAGCGACCCTCGATTTGCTGGAATCAAAAGGCGTGAACCTGGAAGGGCTACAAATCAAGCATGGTGAGAAGTCTTTCTTTTGGGCGGGCCGCTACCATTCCGACCTCAATAGCCGTGACACGCTGGACACGCAACTAAACGTTTTGGCAGATTTCGACCCCGTGCTGCCCGAAACATACAAGACATCTGATTTTGTCATGCTTGGCAATTTGACCCCAGATGTTCAGATGAGGGTGATGGAGCAGATGACCAATCGCCCTAAACTCATTGCAATGGACACCATGAACTTTTGGATGAACATTGCGATGGAGCGTTTGCTGGAGGTCTTGAAAAAAATTGATTGCCTCATCATCAACGATGAAGAAGCCCGTCAATTGAGCGGTGAACATAGCTTGGTCAAGGCTTCCGAGAAAATATTGGCAATGGGGCCGAAATACCTTGTCATCAAAAAAGGTGAACATGGTGCGCTATTGTTTTACGACGACAAAATCTTTTTCGCCCCTGCCCTACCCTTGGCTGAGGTCTTCGACCCAACGGGTGCTGGCGATACTTTTGCAGGAGGCTTTATTGGCTTTTTAGCGAAAAGTGGCGACCTATCGTTTGAGAACATGAAACGAGCGGTCATATTCGGCTCGGCAATGGCCTCTTTCTGTGTGGAAAAATTTGGCATTGAAAGGTTGACTGAAATTACACAGCTTGACTTGAAGCAACGGGTCGAAAAATTTGTTGACCTCGTCAACTTTGATGCCCAGCTCTGAGCCGAAAAGATGTTAAAATAGCGGCATTCGGATACTTTTGTGGCGCTACACACGTATTTTGGGGTGAAGTTTCACCACATTTCTCCAACTATGCACCTAAAATCAACGCTCAGTACAGCGGCCCTCTTTATTCTTCTACCAATATTCTTGAATGCCCAAGTAACCGTCTTGGGTAAGCTTTCCATCGGTGACAGCAGTCATCTCCAATTATTGACTACCCAACGTGGCGACCAGTTTCGAGGTTGGATTGAGGCATGGGACAGGGATTCCATCACGCTGCTCACTGCCTCCAACGAGCGGGTTTCCTTTGCCACGGCATCAGTCAGTACTTTAACAGAACTAATCGAAAACGAAGCAGAAAGTCTTGCCACAGAAATTTTTGAGATAAAAACAAAGGATGGATTTATCTATCATGGCTATCCAACCAAAATCAATAGCCATATCATGGTTTTCAATGCCAGCAAAGTAGGCAATTTCAGGCTAAAACCTAGTGAAATTGCCTACATGAAACCTGAAACGGTCACGTTAGTTTCTGAAAGGCCGTACCTCAATGAATACAGTTATAGAGGAAAGGTAAAAAGGGTAAAAGATGGTCAATTGGTTGGCTTAGCCAATGGCAAGATTATTCACAAGATTCCTTCTGGGCAATCCTATGAACTGGATATTGAAAAGATTCAGAAATACAAAATAAAGTACCAATCGTTGCCATATAGAGGATATGGCCGTTCACTCATGTTTGTTCAGACGGGGTTCGGCATGAAAGCCGGGCACAAGGAGTTTCGGAGCATAATGCTTGGCTTGAACATAGCTTCATACGGTTTCACTGACAGGTTATCAGGAGCTGTGGGCCTTTATTCCATAATTCCTTACTTTGACCTAAAATACTCTTATAGTTTTGGGAAATATATACATGCAAGTGCTGGAGCCTATGCATTTTTACCTTTCTCCACTGGTGTTCATTCGGCAATATCTATCGGAACGCCTGAGTATTTCTTGAACCTAGGCTATCTGCGAAATTTTGAATTCAAAAGTTTTGACATAGATGATAATTTTCACAGCTTTAATTTTGGTGCATCTATTCGTGCTGGCAGAAGATCTAGGGTCTTTGCAGAATACAATTTGATGGTAGCACCCAAAAATGATTACGGCGATGGTTATGAATCGTTTTATGATAGAGGCTATGGCAATACATTTACCTGGGGCTATGGGTGGCACAACCCAAGGTCTAGGTTTGAACTTGGA
>JADLHE010000098.1 GCA_020848965.1 Saprospiraceae bacterium | reverse complement strand
TTTTTTTGTATTATTGATATAATCTAGATTTGCATCGTACTTAAAACCCACCAGATTTTCTTTAACGGAGCAATCTATCGTAAGGTCAAAAAATTCTTGTTGCACAACCTATCTGTGTTGTGTGGTTAGATAGTCCCTCATTTTTTATTTTTTGTTCACACATTTAAATTACTACATTTATGAAGCAGTTACTTTCGTACATGGCCTCAACACTACTTTTGGCGGCTCTTTTCACATCTTGTGCTAAAGACAATCAAGATTCTGCCGAAAAAGTGGTAACACAAGCAGTGCTCAGCAAAATTGCCGCACTTGGCTTCAGCACTGAAGATGTTCAGGTAATTGAAGAAGGGTATCTTGTTGAAGGTTGCATCATCCTTCACGAACATGATTTGGACGATGCCAAAGTTGCCAACAGCCTTTTGATTGCTGAGACTGAACAGTACAATACCAACAACTTGGTGACGGGACTTCCAAGAACCATCACCGTGAGTTCTTCTGGTAATGTGAATGCGAATGTTTCTTCCGCAATTGACGTAGCCATTGCCCGCTACAATGCCGAAAACATTCAGCTTACTTTCCAAAGGGTTCCCAGTGGTGGCAACATCAACATCAAGGTCGTGAACGGCGGCAACTACATCGCTTCCGCTGGCTTCCCAAGTGGTGGCAACCCTTATCCAGAAGTGAAGTTCAACAAGCAGTACCAAAACTGGCAAAATGCAAGCTTGGCTTCAGTTTTTGCCCATGAAATGGGCCACTGCATCGGCTTCCGTCACACGGATTACATGAACAGGGCCTATAGCTGTGGTGGCGCTGCATCTAACGAAGGCGATGGTGGCGTTGGTGCGAACCACATTCCAGGCACACCTACTGGCCCAGATGCTGCTTCTTGGATGCTTGCTTGCATCGGTAACGGCATTGACCGCCCATTCAATGCCAACGACCAAACGGCGTTGAACTACCTGTATTAATTGCTGAAAGTGCTAGTTTCATAACTAGCCCATCAATAAAAAAGGCGTTGGATGAACCATTCATCCAGCGCCTTTCTCATTTTGTACATCTACTCTTAAAACTCCATTGCCAATTCCTTTATCACTTGCCCCCTGCTCGACAATCGGGCAAAATACTTGCCTTTTGCCAGCCCTTTTATTTCAAACTCAAATCGGAATTTGTGTTGGCCTTTTTTCTGTGGTCTGCCTTTGAAAAGGGAATGAACCAGTTCTCCTGCTTCGTTGTATAGCCCAAAGTCCACGTTTTGGTCAGCCATTAAATCGTAGTAAAACAAGCCGTTCATGGCGAAAGCCTCCCGCCAGTTGGCAGGCTGGCCGGGCAATTGGCGGTCTTGCGGTGGAGT
Source organism: Saprospiraceae bacterium (assembly GCA_020848965.1). GTDB lineage: Bacteria > Bacteroidota > Bacteroidia > Chitinophagales > Saprospiraceae > UBA6168. Next base: position 3,497 of record JADLHE010000098.1, on the reverse strand, counting down.
TTGGTACTGGATATGGTATTCGGGCATGGGCTTGCCAAGCAGGTCGGCCACATACTTGGTCAGGGCGGGGTCGCCGATGCCTTCCAAGCGGTCGGCGTCGGACACGGCCCAAACAGCGTACTGCGCATTCGGGTGCTCGTGCAATTTGTTGTCGCTCAAGTACTTGGCAATTTTTAGCAAATTGCCTTCGGCCAATTTGCCCATCTTGAAAAGACTGCCGCCACCGGGCGAGCCATCGCTGGCTTCTACGCAAAAGCCAAACAGTTTGCCCATTTTCGAGGCACCGCTTTCAACGAAAAAAGTCTCCGCTTTGCTCACCATCAGGTTCTGCAAACTGGAATCCCCGGCCTCAAAGATTTGCCCAGCGGGCACATGCACTTCCAGCCGCTTTTTGGATTTGTTTTTCAGGTTCAGTTGTAGGCACTCGCCGGAATGCCCGCCAGCACCTTCGGCGGTGATGGACAATAAGCCTTTTTTTACGGCTTCGGCAAGGTCAAGGACTTGGGCGGGTAGGGAGGGCAGGCAGGAAAGCAGGGCAATTGCCAGCATGGGCAGCCGAACAGTTGTTTTCGTCATAGAAGATTTTACATTTGGTGAATGCGCTTTTAACGTGCCGTTAACCCCATTTATTGGACGGCGTGGTCGCTTCCTTGCCGAAATATTCCCTATCATTGCCCCAAATTTCGAGGGCATACCCCTTGTTTTTTCACCAACAAGCGCTGAAACGGTTTGAACCTGACTGCCCGACTCCGCAATGACGACAAGACGGTGCTCAAAGAACTCTTTGATGCGCACTACCAGTCTCTGTGCAGTGCGGTGCAGCGCATCATCGGCGAACGGGGCATGACGGAAGACCTTGCACAGCAGGTTTTCATTCGTTTTTGGGAAAAACGCCACCTCATACAAGTTGACACGTCGCCCGGTGCTTACCTGCACCGCATGGCCGTGAACGAGGCGCTTGCCTACCTGCGTGCCAAGAAGAACCAGCAGCCAGAAGAACTGACCTACGCCACCCCGATGCCCGCCGAATCGGACGGCGAAGACCAGTTGTTGCAAACCGAGTTGCAAACGCAAATCCATCGGGTGATAGATGGGCTGCCACCTCGCTGCCGCACGGTTTTCCAGTTGAGCAGGTTTGAGGAGATGAGCTACCAAGAAATTGCCGACCAAATGGACATTTCCATAAAAACGGTGGAACACCAGATGGGCAAAGCGCTCCGAGTATTGCGGGAGCAACTGAAAGGATACCTCACCTAGAAGAAAAATCTGCCCTGCGATCTACCATCATTCGTTTGTATTGCTTATATTTGCAGCATAAACAAGGCAAGAACGTTTCCGGCAAATGCGTCGGAAACGTTCTTGCCTTTTAGTTTGTAAGCATTTAACCAACGCAAAAAGGTTTTGCTCGCCATCCAAGCCCTGACCACCGACTTGCCGGCGCACAAAACCTCCATTTATTCCCAATCTTTTGATGCCATGTAATTCAAACGGGGACATTTTCCCCTAGGTACTCGCATAGCCTCAAGTTTAAGATGGAGGCCATTATTCATTAAAAAATTTAAAGAAATGAACGTGACATACTTGACACAGGAAGGCCATGACCGGCTAAAGGCTGAAGTGGATGAACTCAAAACGAATGGCCGGCAAGAAGCCGCTAAAGCGATTGCCGAAGCTCGTGAAAAAGGCGACTTGTCTGAAAATGCGGAATACGACGCTGCCAAAAATGCCCAAGGAATGTTGGAAATGCGCATCAACGAATTGGAAAAAGTGCTGGCCAACGTCCGCATCCTCAGCGCCAGTGACATGGATACCACAGAGGTGCGCTTGCTGACGAGCGTAACTATTTTGAACAAAAAAACTGGCAAAGAGGACACTTTCCAATTGGTTTCAGAGTCGGAGGCTGACCTCAAGAGTAAAAAAATTTCGGCTAGTTCGCCCATTGGGAAGGGCCTGCTGGGCAAAAAGCCAGGTGAAACGGCGTTTATCATCACGCCTGCTGGTCAGGTTGAATTCAAGATACTGAACATCTCTATCTGAAAATAGAGGAATAAACCTGTGTAAAAAGGCAAAAGTGGGACTTGGCTCCTACTTTTGCCTTTTTACTTTTCACAAATTAACTGTCAGAAATGGCCAGCATTTTTACCCGCATCATTCAAGGTGAAATCCCTTGTTTCAAAATAGCTGAATCAGATGATTTCCTAGCGTTCCTCGACATCAACCCAGTGGCAAAGGGCCATACCCTCGTGGTGCCCAAAAAGGAAATTGACTACCTCTTCGATGTGGACGACGACACCTTGGCCAGTTTGATGGTCTTCGCAAAAAGGGTCGCCAAGGCATTGGACAAATCCATTGAATGCCAACGAGTGGGCGTGATGGTCATCGGTACAGAGGTGCCCCATGCGCACGTACACCTCATCCCTTTTCAGCGGGAAAGCCAAGTGAGCGTGACGGCTCCAAAACTCAGTTTTTCAAAAGACGAAATGGCGGAAGTTGCGGCCAAAATCAATGCGGCATTTGTTTGAGTTGCGCCTTTCGGTGCAATTGAGCTTGAGCATTGAGGCGCAGCCTTTATCATCCTCCGCTTGGAAACCAAAAATCCTGCACCATCAAGCGCAGGTATGACTTGCCCTCCCATCGGTCTTCTTCGATTTTATAGGCCACATGAAACGGCTGCTTGGTCGCTATTCGGGCAAGGTGCTCGCCCATGCCAAAGGCCACTCCCGACACCGTTTTGCCCTCGCCCTGCCGCACCGATAGCCGCAAATGATTGCCCTTCATCACCTTGGAATGGCCCGTGTCCACTACGTTTTTTGAAACAAAAACAGGATTGTGGTTGCTCGGCCCGAAAGGAGCAAATTGCTTCAAAATCTTCCAAAACTCAGGCGTGATGTCGTTCAAATCCAAGACTGCCGACACTTCTATTTCTGGAATCAATTGGGTTTCTTGAATGCGGCCCTTCACTGTGGCCTCGAACCGCATCCGAAATTCGGGAACCACATCGAGCGGCATGGTAAGCCCGGCGGCGTGGTCGTGGCCACCGAAATTGGTCAATAGGTCTTCGCAGGTTTTGATGGCATGGTAGATATTGAAACCCGGCACCGTGCGGGCTGAGCCGACGGCCACCCCGTTCGACTCGGTGAGCAAAATGGCCGGACGATGGAAGCGCTCCACCATCCTTGCGGCAGCGATGCCGATGATGCCTTTGTGCCAGTCTTTATTGAACAAAACGATGCTCCGCAACGAGTCGTGGCCCGGCTCGGCCTCGAACTGCCGGGCCGCTTCGTCCTGTATCTGTTGGTCATGTTCTTTGCGAAGCTGGTTGCGGCGCAACAAAACCTGGGCATTTTCGAGGGCGGTCGTTCGGTCTTTTGAAAGCAGGAGTTTTACGGCTTGGTCGGCATCGGCGAGGCGGCCAGCGGCGTTGATGAGCGGCGCAATGCCGAACACCACATCGCTGATGGACAGTGGCGTTTGCCGCCCGCTCAGTTCCAAAAGCG
>JADLHE010000097.1 GCA_020848965.1 Saprospiraceae bacterium | reverse complement strand
GGCGGTCACATTGGTATAATCGCCGAAGAAAAAACTGCTGTTTGGCACGAAGGGGCTTTCGCTCACCACAAAGTTTTTGAAAGTCTCGCCGCCATCCGTCGAGACGGCCATGTAAACATCTGTTTTGGTATCCGAGTAGCTTCTTCTATCATAAAAAACGAACCAGAGCCAGCCCGTCGCTTGGTCAACGGTCATCCAAGTGAAGAACTGTTGCTTGCCTGCCGGGTCGTCGTTCACCCGTAGGGGAGCGCTCCAAGTATTGCCGCCATCGGTGCTTTTTGCGAGCCAAACGTCGGTGTCGTCGGTGCCGTTTCGTTGATCGCTCCAATTGACGTAAATCGTACCGTGGTGCGGCCCGCCGCTGAGGTCGCAAGTGGTGACGGGAAGGCCATTTGCCCTGTAAATACCGGGGATGCCATAGTCCCAACCGCCCGGTTGATCGCTGACGAAAATGTCGTTTTGGAGCCAAGAAGCCCCTCCATCCGTCGAGCGGTCGAACCAGATTTTGCTGCGGTTCGACCAAGCGACATAGACCTCTCCGTTTGGCCCGATAGCGGGCACGGCTCCTTCGGCGGTATCATCCTCGTCCACACAGTCGCCGCTGGTTTGGTTGATGCGTTGGGCAGGCGACCATGTTGCGCCAGCATCCAAGCTTTTCGAAAAATGGATGACAGAGCTGTCATTGGGGTTCGTAGAACCATAGCTGTCGAACTGCGTCCAAGTCACATAGAGATTGTTCGTGTTGCGGTCCACTGCAATCCAGTGTTTATCCTGAGCTTTGGCCCCGTTGAGGCCCATGTAGCTGCCCTCATCCCAGGTCATGCCGCCGTTGGTGCTTCGCTGCGCAATGATGCGGTCAATCCAACTGCCAGAAGGTGGGTTTGAAAGGTGCAGATAGAAGAACGCACCAAATGTGTCCACCCCTATCACAGGGTCACCCCAGATGCCCCAAGGGCAATAGACCTCCGCTTTTGTCCAAGTGGCACCGCTGTCATGGGAGTAATAAACATTGTCAAGGTTGGCACCTGCCACTAGTTCTTGCGTGTTTTTGGGATTGATACAGATGGATGGTTCATTTGGAGAGCCTTGGTCGCTGATCAGCACATTTTGGTGCTGCGCAATGGCCGTTTTGCTGAAGGCAACCAATACTGAAAAGCTTAAAAATCGGATTGTTTTTGTAAAAATCATGGTCGTAGTTTGACGCATCAAATGTCTTTTTTATCCTTTAAATCAATGGTGAGAAACAGCACCTTGGCCAATGTATTGCCATATTTTAGTGTACCACCAATTTACAGGTTTCGGCTGCCCGTCCGTTGCTCAGCCTCAGAAAGTAAATGCCCGGAGGCAATCGAAGCTCCGAATTTTCCAAGACTACCTCCTGCAAGCCATTTTGGAACTGTTTTTTTGAAAAAACAGTGGCCGAAACCCTGCCTACCATGTCGTGGACAGTTAGGCTTAGCACCTGTGGTTTTGCAAGGTTGAAACGAACTTTGGTAGTGTTAGAGAACGGATTCGGGTAACTCGCCAAGTCGGTTTGCAGCGCAAAAAAATCGCCATCGCCCAAGCCAAGCGAGAAGGTCGGAACGCCCGTCCAGATAGAGGTCGCCCCATTCATCTGCCGCTCCCAAATGGGGTGAACCTGCCCATTGTGTGCAACGATATTGGTATAGTCCCCAAAGTTCTTGTCGGGCTGCGGCGTGAACGGCTCAGTGTGGATGCGGAGGTTGGCGAAGGTCTCGCCGCCATCGGTGGAGTAGGCGAGATAGACGCCCGTTTGCCAGTCGTCATAATCCCGGCGGTCGTAGAAAACGAAGAAAAGGTGCCCGGTCACTTGGTCAACGGCCATCCAAGTCAGGAAGTTGTGCTTGCCGGGCGGGTCGTTGTTCACCCGAACGGGGGCGCTCCAGGTATTGCCGCCGTCCGTACTTTTTGAAAGCCAAACATCGGTGTCGTCAAAGCCGTTGCGCTTGTCCGACCAGTTGACGTAAATCGTGCCCGTGTTGCGGTCGCAGGCGGTCACGGGGAAGCCATTGCAGCGGTTCAGGCCCGGCACGTTGAACTTCCAGCCGCCTTCTTGGCGGCTGATGGGGATGTCCTGCGCCAGCCAAATCTGTCCGCCATCGAGCGAGCGGTCGAACCAGATGGTATCGTTCAGCGACCAAGCGGTATAGACCTCCCCGTTCGGGCCAATGGCAGGCACAGCGCCCTCGACGGTATGGTCGTCGTCAATGCAATCACCGGAGTATTGGCTGACGACCACGGGTTCGCTCCAGGTCTCGGCCCCGTCGGTGGACACGGAACAAAGTATCCGGCTGCGGTTTTCGGTCAAATCAGAACCATATTTGTCGAACTCCGTCCATGCCACGTAGAGGCTTCCAGAAGCAGCATCGAAGGCCATCCACGGCTTGTCTTGGTCTTTGTCCTCGTTCAGTCCGGTGAAGCTGCCGTCGCTCCAAGAAGCCCCGCCGTCCGTTGATTTTTGGATGACAATGCGGTCGAGCCAGCCCGTTTCGCCGCCCGTGTTGGAGAGATGGGAATAGTAGAAATTGCCACTCGTGTCGGCCACGATGCAGGGGTCGCCCCAGACGCCCCACGAGGAGGTCAGTTTGCCTTTTGACCAAGTCCAGCCGCCATCGTGAGAGTAGTAGAAATTGTCGCCATTGGCCCCGGCCACCAGTTCGTTCACGTTCTTGGTGTTCATGCAAATGGCAGGCTCCTTGGGGTTCGGCCCTTCGTGGATGAGGATGTTCTGGAACTGGGCTTGCGCCAGATAGACCAGTCCGTTCAGACATATAAACAGGAGCTTTTTTTTCATTTTCAATTTAAATTTATCGCCCGAAGTTACTCTGCGGCAAGATACTTCTCTGGGTCTTTCAAAAACTCCTCTTTGCAGCTTGCTCCGCAAAATGCGTAGGTATTGCCCTTGTAAGTGCAGGTATCCGTCCAGTCGGCTTGCACGTCCATGCCGCATACATAGTCTGTTTTATTGACAAAATGGACGTGGCCGTCAGCGGTAGGTTTTGGCTGGTTCTGACAGCTTAAAATTGCAGTGATTGCGAAGGCAATGACGATGATTTTTTTCATGGTAGTTTTAAATTAAAAAACGAGGTGGACTTGCGTTCGTCCACCCCCCAGATGACACATTGTAGATTGACTAAATCTTAAGTTTTACCCCTTGAAAAACCGCTCGTCCTGCGTAAACTCCTTATCAGTGAGGGTTTTCAAAAAGGCGATGATGGCTGCCTTTTCTTCGGCAGTCATTGGGATGCCATTTTTCAGGCTGGAGTCGAGCGAAGGGGCATCAATGACGCCATCGGCGTAATGTTCGAGCACATCTTCCAGCGTCGCAAATTTGGCGTTGTGCATATAGGGCCGGGTGATGCCCACGTTGCGCAAGCTGGGCACCCTGAATTTGCCGATGTCGCCGCTAAAAGAAGTAATCCTCGCCCTGCCGATGTCGGTAAATACCGAGTCAATGCCGTTGTTGCGATAGCTACCATCGGTGAACAAAATGCCCGAATGGCAGCTTTGGCATTTTTGTTCAAAAAGGTGCAAGCCCTCCAATTCCTGCTCGCTCAGTGCCAAATCACCCCGCAGGTATTTGTCGTAGGGTGCATTATCAGAAACCATCATGGTAGTGAACTGGGCGAGTGCATGGAGCAATAACGGCGTATTGATTTCGTCCGTACCGAAGGCCTGCTTGAACAAGGCCGGGTACTCCGCATGGTTGTTCAGCTTCGCGATCACGTTCTCGATTTCTTCATCCATCTCAAAATCTGCCTCGATGGCATTGAGTGGCACAAAATCAAGGTGCGTGACGCCGCCGTCCCAGAAAAACTCCTTCATAAAAGCCAGGTTCACCAACTGCGGCGCATTGCGGGTGCCTTGGCGCTCCATCACGCCTTTGCTGAAGCCATGAAGCGGTAGGTCGGCGAATGCCAGCGATTGGTTATGGCAGTTGTTGCAGGAAACCGTGTTGTCCACCGATAAAATGGGGTCGAAAAACAGCTTTTTGCCCAGCTTGAAGCCTGCCTCCGTCACGGGATTATTGTCGAATGTATAGGTCGGTTCCGGGAAGTTCTCAGGCTTCCGAAACTCGTAGGATGGGCCTTTTTCGGTCTCGTCTTTTTTACAGCCCATCACCACCGAGACAAGGGCCAAGGCACTGATAATCAATGTTTTTTTCATTGTGAAAGGTGAAAAAGTGGCACCGATAACCGGTGCCACAGATTATTCATTCTTCGAATGAATCCTGATATAAAAAATCTTTATTGGTGAACATGGTCCACCACAAAAGCGGAATGCAGGTTCTCCGCAAACTCGGTACCACCAGCAGGAGTGTGGACTGCGTTGGTGGTCGTGAAATCTGCGCTACCGTGATGGCCATCAATAACTTCCAACAAGTCCATTTTGATATGGGCTTGTGGCTCCAGTTTTTCGCTCACGCTGACAGATGTGCCAAAGTCGAGGGTAATGGTTTTCACGTTGTTCACCATCATCGGGTTGTCGGTGATGTCCTTCCAGCCGCCGATATGGATTTGCACAGAATTCTCTGGGTTCCATTGCGAAGCTGCCACAGGAGAAGCAGGGCTGCGGCCCTCAAATGTGAAGCCGATGTAACCAGCGTCCCAGTTCCAAAGCCAAGCGCCTTCGGCGGGGTCGAGCACACCGCCCGTTGCACCTTCCTGAACAATGTCGGCTGGGATGCCGAGCGTGAAAGTAACCTTGTCGTACTTGCCGGAGGGCACATTGGTCAGGCCAATGGTCTGGCTGGCCGTGATGCTTTCCAGCACTTGGTAAATGCCCTTCACATCGGCAGCCGCTGCACCAGTAGCCACTGGGTCAACGAACACCTCGCCGTTTGGCCCTTCCAACTTGATATTGGTGATGTAATAACCCAGCAGCGAGACGTTGAAGTTCTGGTCGTGGCTGTTGGCGTACTTGAAATCACTGTTGGCAGCGTCCACAAGCGTCAGGTCTTGGTCGCCAACGATGTTGTCAAACTCCAAGTAGAATGTGCCGAATGTTGCCTTTTCTTCGTCCTTTTTACAGGCACTCAGCAGGGCGATACTGAAAAACAGGGTGGTTAGAAACAAAAACTTCTTCATGGTTTGAATTAAGAATTAATGGTTAAAAAATATGCGACAATTGCACGGTCAGCCTGCCTTTCGCCTCCACCTCCGCATTGGAATAATGCTGCGAAAACGGTTGCGAATAGCCAACGCCGACCAGCCATTGGTTAAATCTCAAATTGATGCCAGCGGCGGCATACCAGCCATTGCCGCCCGTGGAGGCGGCATATTTGCCGTTGGCTTTCACATCACGGCCCACGCCTTCTGCGGCCACGCCGCAATAGGGGGTAAAAGACAAACTGCCCTTGGTCCTGAACTGGTTGAAAAGCAGCGCCTGCCCCGACCATTGGTGGCCGAAGCGGTAGCCGGAAGCGCTGGGCCGATTGTGTGAATAACTGCCCGTGAGGGTGATGCCACCGTTTTTATGGCCCAACACAAGGTTGGCCTGAGCCAAGCCTGCCCAGCTTCCATTGCCAGGATTGAAGTTTTCGGGCAAGTTGTGGGCCTCGTGAATATTTGGGTCGAATTTGCCGATGGGTGCTTTCGCCCCCAAACCAGCCTCAGCATAGAGCCGAAAGCCATTGCCAAATGACTTTTGGTCCAATAAAATATAAGTAGCCACAAATCGGGTGTCACCAAGGCCGGAACGTTGGTCGCCACCGTCCGGGTTGTGGCGGACGTTGAGCCGGTAGGGCTGGTTCAGTTGCAGGTTGAAGCGGCGGAAGACCCGAAAACGGGCCACCAGTTCAAATGAATGGAAATAATCGGTTGCACCTTGTGCGTGTTCCAGTGTGGAAGAAAACGGGGCGTACTGGTACTGGAAGCCGAGGAAATTTTGGCGATACGTCGCCATCAAACCTACCCCGACCCCATTGACGCTGCATCCGCAGGCGTCGCAGGCCACCGCTTTTTCACCCAAAAGCAACAGGAACACAGCTAGCGCAGCAATTTGCTTTGCCATGTTTTTTACAGACTTGTTTTGAAAATGGAAATACTGGGTAGTGGTTGGATTGGCTGGAAGTGTTCGAGTTGTTTGAGTTGTTGCAACGCATTGATTATCAATGGTTGGGAAAATCCAAACAGCGCAAAAACTGAACCGTCCTTTCAACGACTACATAATATGAAGCAGTAAACCAACTGGTGGGCATTGCACATACAAGCAGCATCGCAGCAACCGACTGCAAACTACCAACTGACAAACTGCTAACTCAAACCCTAGGTGGTTGGAAAATATCCACGGCGCAGGCTTGCGCTAGGAAGGATTGGGAAGTGAAAAAGGGTTTAATTTCCCTTGATATAAATGCATTGATTTGAAGCGGAAGGATTTCGTGGAAACTCAGCACTTGTTTCTGCTCATCGGGCTGTGGCACCGGGGCTTGGTGGGGTGTTTTATCCTTGGTTTCCACAATCTTTTTAGTGAGCACACATTTGCCACTGCACAATTTCTCAGGTTGGTCTTGGTTGATGCAAAGGTGCTTGGAAATATAATCTTGATTGGCTTTAAAGCTCGCCCACATCAGCACATCCTTTGCTGCAACAGCAAATACCAAGAAGGCTAAGGATATGGCGGTCAATTGTTTCATATTGAAAAGCACAGCAAAGGTATAAAAAGCCTAACAGTAAGTTCTGGCGTTTATAACATGAAAGGGTGATTTATGTCACGTGCCTGCCTAAAAATAGCTTCTCAAAGTCGCTGTGGAATTAGCTTTGCGGCCTAAATTTTTCAAATTATGCAATATCCGAATCAATTCTGGGACGACCGCTATGGCCAATCCGAATTTGTTTATGGTGTTCAACCGAATGAATTTTTCAAGGAAAAAATCAGCGCTATCGCACCGCCGGGCCGACTGCTATTGTTGGCTGAAGGCGAAGGCCGGAACGCCGTATTTGCTGCCAAACTTGGCTGGCAAGTGACAGCTATTGATTTTAGTGAAAATGGTCGTAGAAAAGCACTTGGCCTTGCCAGCCAAAACGGTGCTCAACTGGATTACCAAGTGATGGATGTTCAGGAGTTTGATTTTGAAAAAAATAACGACTGGGACGCTATAGGCCTCATTTATTCTCACTTCCCTGCTCATTTTCGAGGTGATTTGTTCAAAAAATGCCTCCGCTCGCTCCGGCCCGGTGGTAGCGTCATCCTCGAACTGTTCACCCCTGAGCAACTCAATTACACCTCTGGCGGGCCAAAGGACTTGAGCCTTCTTTACTCCGCCGAACAAGCCCATGCCGACTTCGCCGGGGCGGCTTCCCTCGAAATTGGGGAAACAATAATCTACCTCCAAGAAGGTGCTCACCACCAAGGCCCCGCTGCCGTGGTTCGGTGCGTTGCGGTGCGATGAGGCTTGACATATAAGGCGGTGTGGCTACAAAACAGCGTTCGGGCATTACACTCCTAGCACTAAAAGTTGTTGCCAACAGTCAGCATATTTTACCGCCCATATTTCCAATAAATGCGTGATTTTGCCGCCCAAATTCAATCAAACATGAAAATGGACAATCTATTCGACGTTTCCGGCAAAGTGGCCGTCATCACGGGTGGCTCCGGCATTCTCTGCGGCGCAATGGCCAAGGCGTTGGCAGCACGTGGCGCAAAAGTGGGCATCTTGGGCCGAACCCCAGCAAAAAATGAGAAAATGGTCGCTGAAATCAAAGCGGCTGGCGGCGAGGCGCTCGGCTTGGTCGCCGATGTTTTGGACGAAAAAAACCTGATGGCTGCTGCGCAAAAAATTTTGGACACTTGGGGCAGGCTCGACATCCTCATCAATGGTGCCGGAGGCAATATCCCCGGTGCGGCCATACCCCCAAACGAGAACTTTTTTGAAAACCATCCTTTTGCCAACTACAAAAAAGTGTTTGAGCTGAACCTCGATGGGACAGTGCTGCCCACGATGGTTTTTGGCCGCATCATGGCCAAGCAAAAATCAGGCTCCATCATCAATATTTCCTCCATGACGGCCTCACAAGCCGTTACCCGTGTGCCCGGCTACTCTACGGCCAAGGCGGCAGTTGACCTCTTCACCAAATGGCTGGCGGTGGAAGTAGCGCTGAAGTTCGGCGAGCACATCCGGGTGAACGCCATTGCCCCCGGCTTCTTCGTCACCGACCAAAACCGGGCGCTGCTCACCACGCCCGACGGCGGCTACACGGAGCGGGGCGAGTCGGTCATCCGAAAATCACCTTTCAGGCGGTTCGGCGAGGCTGACGAACTGGTGGGGACCTGTATTTGGCTCTGTGCCGATGCCTCCCGGTTTGTCACAGGCACCATCATTCCCGTGGATGGCGGGTTCTCGGCTTGGAGTGGGGTTTAACGAGCATTTGTGTTGACCTTTATTTGTACCTGAAAGCAGTTTTTGATAATTGAAACTCCTAGAAACATAGCTCACATTGCCTCGGTTATAGCTTACGCCGCCAAGTTTTGGGCATGGTTGCTGTTGCAGTATTTTCCATGATGAAAGAATTATTGAAATGATGCGGGCAGCCAAGAAAAACAACTGTTTCAGGCTGCCTCATTAATTGATTTTTGTTTTTTAACGGCTTTTGCCACGTCGTGCCAGGTGCCGCCGTTCACGGCCTGTACGCCCGCCGACCTGAGCTGTTGGGCGGCTATACCGCTCCTGTTGCCGGAACGGCAGCAGGTGATGACGGCTTTTTTCTGGTTGGCAATTTTGAGCAAATGGCGGTTAAGCTCTTGTAGTGGCACGTTCTGCGAGCCGGGCGCATGGCCGGATTTGTACTCCTCCCTCGTCCGCACATCCAGGATGATAGCACCTTGGGCAAGCATTTCGGGCAGGTTGTTGGCCTCCCCGCCGCCGAACAGTTTTTTCAAAAAACTAAGCATGGTTCAGATTGTGAAAGGTGAAGGTGAATGGGTTAAGCGGCCACATGTTTGGCCTCCGCTTGGTAATGCAGCATGTCGCCAAGGCCGCCACCGTTATACACTTCTTGAATGCCTTTAGCTTGCAGCAATAGTTTGGCATGCTCACTACGGTTACCGCTGCGGCAGTACACGACGATGGGGGCGCTCATGGCTTTGAATTTTTCGATGCTGAAAAGCACGTCGTTGAGCGGGATATTGATGGCACCAGCCGCATGCCCAGCTGAAAACTCATACGTTTCACGAACATCCACCAGCGTGGCATTGGGGTCGTTGACAATTTTTGATAAGTCCATTGGTCAAAAAAAGTATTATTGGTTGAAAGTTTAATTTGTGGCTTCTGCTGGCTCCTGCACCTCCTCCACTTTATAGGCAATGGCCTGTTCCAAAACATGCGTCAGTGCAGTGCCGGAGAGCATTCCCGACTGCCGCCAGAGTGTTTGCCCCTTTTTATAGACGATAAAAGTGGGAACGCCCATGATGTTCAGGTGCTGCGATATGCCGGGGTTTTGGTCCACATCAATGGTGACAATGTCCACTTTGTCGCCCATGTCCTCAGCGAGCTTGCGCAAGATAGGATTCATGGCCTTGCAAGGGCCGCACCATTCGGCGGCAAAATCCACCAGTACAGGTCTTTCGTTGTTGATGAGGTCGTCGAAGCTTACTTGGTTATTTTCCATAATGAAGATTTTAATGGTGCAAAGATAGGGTGAGGGCATGCGGAGGTTCTGTGATGTAGTGCACACAGGTATGATTTCTTGGAAGAAGCACCTAATTAACAGATTCAGGTTCAACACTTCAGCAACCCCCCTTTAAAGCAAGTTAGATAATCATTCAGCAAGTAATGTTTGATTTTTTTTAGTGTGCAGCGTTGCCGCCATTGGAACAGTTAACTGGTTGAATTTCAACCACTAAAACAGTTAATTTCAAACGCTTAATCTCACCTTTATGAAGAACGCTCAACACCAGCCCCAGCAGGAATACCAGCCTTTCCCCAATGTGGAAAGAAGAAACCTGACCCAAGAATTTTTGGAGGTGCCGCTCATGATAAAAGCCCTTGGGCTGCCCAAACACGGCCATATTCTGGAAGTCGGGTGCGGGCGTGGCATAGCATTGCCGCCATTTGATAAATTATGCGAACCAAGCCGACTCGTTGGGCTAGACATTGACGAAAACCTAACGACATTTGCCAAGCAGCGGATTGCCGCCCGTGGCCTGAAATGCGAAATTGTCACTGCCGATGTGCGGGCACTGCCCTTTGCCGATGCTAGTTTCGACATGGTCATTGACTTCGGCACCTGCTACCATATCTCTAGGGCCGACGAAGCCCTTCACGAGATTGCACGTGTGCTCAAATCGGGTGGGATTTTTGTTCACGAAACCCCGTTGAGTCAATTGCTCTCGCATCCAATCCTATCTTTTGGTAAAAAAATCCCGTGGGAAAAAGCACCAGAATTGTTTCGTGGGAAATCAGCCTTGCTTTGGGCTATTCGAAATAAACGATGAAAAATCGGTAGAACGCCACTCAGGCATTAAATCCTGTTAAATCAAGCCCTTCGTAATCTTCCACAAACCGGACGATATGGTTGAAATGCGCAAACTCCTCCCTTGAGTGGGTCGTGGTGACGATAACTGCCTTGGCGCCCGCCCGACGAGCCGCCTCGGCCCCCGTCACACTGTCCTCGAAGATGAGGCATTCGGCAGTAGTGAGGCCCATTGCGGCAGCGGCCACATGGAAAATCTCCGGGTCGGGCTTGCCTTTCGTGACGCTTTTTGCATCGAAAACGCCCGTGAAATAGGGGCGGAGGTTCAGGTTGTCCATCACGAAATCCACGTTCTCTGTGGGAGCGGCAGTGCCGATGGCCATTGGGATTCCAGCGGCCTTTGCCTTTTCCAAAAAGTCCTGTAAGCCGTTCACGAGCCGCAGTTCCGGCAAGAAGATTTCCCGATAGGCTGCCTCTTTTTCCCAAGAAATGCGGCGGCGCTCCTCGACCGTGAAGCGGTCGCCGAAGATGCGCTCCAGAATCTCCTCGTTGATGCCGTGGATATTTTCCTTGACTTCGTCAATGGACAAGTCCAGTCCAAGTTCTGCCAATTTGCGCTGCCAAGCCCGGTGGTGGACCATCATATTGTCCACCATCGTGCCGTCCATGTCGAAGATGATGCCTTTTTTCATGGGGCGAAAATAGGTCAAGTTGGGAGAATGATACTTTCAGATAGAAACCAAAGTTTTATGAGAAATGAATTTATTTGTTTTTAAAATGAAAATATTTGTTTCGATTTTTACCTTTATCGCTCAAAACCAAAAATCATGGAAGAAGCAAAGAACAAACTGGCCGTTTTTCAGGAAAAAGAAATACGTAGGGTCTGGCACAAGGACGAGTGGTGGTTCGCTGTCGTTGATGTCGTTGAAGTTCTGACCGAAAGCAATAACCCATCCGTGTATTGGCGGGTTATGAAAAAAAGATTGCTGGACGAAGGGAGTGGCCAAACCGTTACAAATTGTAACGGTTTGAAAATGACCGCTCCTGATGGGAAACAGCGAATAACGGATTGCGCCAATACGGAAACCATGTTCCGCCTCATCCAATCTATCCCTTCACCCAAAGCTGAACCCTTCAAGCAATGGCTGGCGAAGGTCGGGTATGAGCGCATCCAAGAAATCGAGAACCCAGAGCTGGCGGCAGAACGGGCGAGGCAGTATTACCAAGCACTTGGATACAGTGAGGACTGGATTGCGAAGCGGCTACAATCCATCGAAATCAGGGGCAAGCTAACGGACGAATGGAAGCAAAGGGACGTGAAGGAAGGCTTGGAATATGCCATCCTGACGGCTGAAATCTCGAAGGCGACATTTGGCCTAGCACCTTCTGATTACATGAAACTGAAAGACTTGAAACGGGAAAACCTGCGAGACCACATGACGGATTTGGAACTCATTTTCACCATGCTCGGTGAAACGGCGACCCGCAATGAAGCCATTAACCGGGATGCAAAGGGGTTCATCGAGAACAAGATAGCCGCCAAAGAAGGGGGTGCTGCTGCTGGCGACGCACTCGATGCCTTTGAAAAACGAACGGGTACAAAGGTGGTTTCGGAGCAAAATTTCAAGCAACAAGTCGCTGAAGTAAAAAAGCAAAAGGACTTGGCTGGCGGCGGGGAGGAAAAGTAAGGTAATGATGCTTTAAATGGAAATGACGGCATGACTCCAAAGCCACGCCGTCACTTCCCTTCAATCGTAAATCGTCATTCGTCCAATCGTAAATCCCCTTACCCCACGAAATACAGATAAGCCGCCAATATCAGCACAATGACCAAGCCCGAAGCAACATAGTCAACGGTCTGGTAAGTCGCCTTCGTCGCTGCCTTCTGTTCGGCGGAGACGGTTCCGAGCGTGAGGCCCTGTATTTGCTGGGCATTTGGGGCCTCGGAGGTATAGCTCACTATGACCATTGCGGCAGCAGAAACGAGGAAAATCAAGAGGCTATAGTATTGGAAGAAGATGTTGTTGATGACCCAAAAGAAGGTGCCCTCTTCATAATGGAACCCATCGCCGAGTGCAACGGGCGTGTCAATGGCCAAGCGGAAAAGGCCCATTGCGAAGCCGACCAACAAGGCCGCCATTGCGCCCTTGGCGTTCATCCGTTTGTTGAAAATACCGAAGAAGAACACCACGAAAATCGGCGGTGCGAGGTAGCCCTGCACGCTTTGCAGGTAGTCGTAGAGGCCACGGCTGCCCTGAATCACGGGAATCCACAAGAGGCCGATGACCACCATCACGGCAGTAGCAATGCGGCCCACCCGCACGAGGTCTTTTTCGGAAACGTTCTGACGGAATTTCGGATACAAGTCCATCGTGAACAGGGTGGAACAAGCGTTGAACACCCCTGCCAATGAACTCATCAGCGCCGCCAACAAGCCCGCCACCACGATGCCACGGATGCCCGCTGGCAATATTTTGGCCACCAATAACGGGAACACCTGTTGGGCATT
This sequence comes from Saprospiraceae bacterium, assembly GCA_020848965.1. Classification (GTDB taxonomy): domain Bacteria; phylum Bacteroidota; class Bacteroidia; order Chitinophagales; family Saprospiraceae; genus UBA6168. Next base: position 10,270 of record JADLHE010000097.1, on the reverse strand, counting down.
TTCGGTGATAAGTTTACCGTTGCCGTCCAAGAGCGCCGAGGCGATTTCCGTGTTTTTCCCACTAATGGCGATGGCATAGCAGATGATGCCCGGTATGATGAAAATGAAGACGGGCAACAGTTTGAAGAATGCTGCCGCAATGGTGCCCCGGCGGGCTTCCGTCAGGTTCGGCGCACCGAGCATCCGCTGCACGATGTACTGGTCGGTACACCAGTACCACAGGCCGATGATGGGGGCGCAGAACAACATGCCCAACCAAGGATAATTGCCATTGAAATACCAAGCCATCTCGGTACTGGTCTTCACGGGTGCCCAAGTTCCCGCCATTCCATCTGGCACGAGCGGCTTCCAGAGGTTGAACATTTCTGGACCTACGATGGACTTCAATTCGCCCCAGCCGCCCAATAAATCAAGGCCATAATAAGTCACCAATGCCGAGCCAATGATGAGGATGACCGTTTGGATGGCCTCGGTGTAAGCCACCGCCAACAAGCCGCCAAGGATGGTGTAAATCCCCGTCAAAACCACCACCAAGATGGAGCCGACCCAGAAGCTGTCCAAGCCCATGAAGCTCATTTCCGGCAGCAGCACAGCGAAAACGACGCCGCCAGCGAAAATGCCTACCGCTATTTTGGTCAAAACATAAGCTACCAAAGAAATCACCGAAAGTACCCAACGGGCAGTCGGCGAAAACCTTTTCTCCAAAAACTCCGGCATGGTGTAGATTTTGGAGCGCATGTAGAACGGTGCCAAAACCCAGCCCAGAATCAAAAGACACCAAGCATGAAGCTCATAATGTGCCATCGCTACGCCGCTCGTAGCGCCCGAACCCGCCAGCCCGACAAGGTGCTCCGAGCCGATATTGGAGGCAAAAATGGAGGCCCCAACGACGAACCATCCAAGGTTCCTTCCTCCCAGAAAGTATTCGTCCGTTGTGTTGGCCCCTTTGCGGATAACCCGCCAGGCAATGCCGAAGATGATGGCAAAATAAAGGGCAATGACTACCCAATCAATGGTCGCTAAAACTGGTTGCATAGGTAAAGTTGGTTTGAATTGTTATTGCAAAGTCGTAACCATGAGGTGACATCTTTTTGCCTGCTTCGCAATGCAATTTTCAGTAGGCATTTCAATGGCAAAAAGGTGTCATCTCCCAGGGGGCGTTTTTGAGATGACACCTTTTCGCCAGGCATAATGTGCTAAAACTCAAATTCTGTTCGGGCGAAAAGATGTCACCTCAAAAACTACTTCGTTGAAAATTTAAAGGTCGTCTTCGTGGCGTATTTCTCGCCCGGTGCTAAGGTAGTAGATGGAAACGATGCTTGATTCGGCGAATCGGGATAATACTGGGTTTCCAAGCAAAAACCCGTGCGGTGGGCGTAGGTGCCGCCACCCGGAATCGGCAACGTACCGTCCAAGAAATTGCCGCAATAGAACTGGATGCCCGGCTCGTCCGTGGAAACCTCCAACAACCTGCCCGTGCCAGCATGGTAGGCCGTGGACACCTTTCTGAAGCCCTGCCCATTCAGCACCCAGCAATGGTCGTAGCCCTTGCCCTTGGTCAATTGGTCGTCCTTTTGGCCAATGTCCTTGCCGATGGTTTTGGCCTGCCGGAAATCAAACGGCGTTTTCTCCACCGCTTTCAGTTCACCCGTTGGAATGAGCGTGGCATCTACCGGCAGGAACTTGTCCGCATCAATCGTCAGCTCATGGTCGAGGATGGGCTTCGTAAAATCGCCGGACAGGTTGAAATAGCTGTGCTGCGTCAGGTTCACCACGGTCTTTTTGTCGGTCGTCGCTTCGTAGCTCACTTCCAACGCATTGTCGTCTGTGAGGTGATAAACCACCGTCGAAGTCAAATTGCCAGGATAGCCGCCCTCGCCATCCTTGCTCACATAAGTGAGTTTCAGCGCAGAACCATTGTCCACGGGCTGCTCGCTGGCTGTCCAAACTACTTTGTCGAAACCCTTCACGCCGCCGTGCAGGGTGTTCGGGCCGTCGTTGGGTTCCAGCGTGTAAGCCTGGCCATCGAGGCTGAATTTGCCCTTGGCAATGCGGTTGCCGTAGCGCCCGATCAGCGCCCCGAAGTAAGGCGTGGCCTTGATGTATTGCTCTAAATTGTCATAGCCGAGCACCACGTTGGCGTAGTTGCCCGACTTGTCCGGCGCTGTCCAGGAGGTGATGATACCGCCGTAGGTGATCACATCCACTTGCATTCCCTGCTTGTTTTTCAAACTGTATTTGTCAACGGCTTGACCGTCAGCCGTCGTACCGAATGAGGTTTTAGCAATGGCGGTTGCAGCCGGGGCAGGCGTTTCAGTGGCCTCGGTAGGTGGTGTCTCGTTTTTGCAATTTACCATAAAAATGGAGGTTGCCGCCACGAGGGCGATGGTGAGTAGGTGGTGGAAAGGTTTGTTCATTGTTGATGGTTTAGTATCACCGAACCCCAGTTCGGTGAGAAATAATACCCGACGCCGAACTGGGGTTCGGCGCTACATCCCATTACATCCCATGCTGAAACAGGTGATAATACACCTCGTTCGCATTGAGCTGGTTCTTGAAATCCCGGATATTCGTTCCCTCGTCAATCACGACGCATTCGATGCCCGCCATGTCGGCGAAGTCCTCCATGTATTCTGTTGTCAAGGCTTGGGTGTAAACCGTGTGGTGCGCCCCGCCCGCCAAAATCCAAGCAGTGGCGGCAGTTTCGAGGTTCGGTTTTGCATCCCAAAGCACACGGGCCACGGGCAGTTTCGGCAGATTCGCCGAAGGCGGAACGGCTTCTACTTCGTTGATAATCAGTCGGAAACGGTTGCCCATGTCCACCAGCGAGGCGTTCAGGGCAGGGCCGGTCATGCTGTCAAAAACGAGGCGCACGGGGTCAGCCTTGCCGCCGATACCCAGCGGGTGAATCTCGCAAGATGGTCGGTGCGCTGCAATGCTGGGACAGATTTCCAGCATGTGCGAACCGAGCACGTAGGATTTTTCGGGCGTGAAATGGTAGGTATAATCCTCCATGAACGAGGTGCCGCCGTCCAGCCCCTGCGCCATCGTTTTCATGCTCCGCAATAGGGCTGCCGTCTTCCAATCGCCCTCTGCGCCAAAGCCGTAACCGTCGGCCATCAGGCGCTGCGAAGCAATGCCCGGCAACTGCTTGAACTCGCCGAGGTTCTCGAAAGTATCGGTAAAAGCGCCGAAGCCGCCGCCTTCCAAGAAGCTGCGCAAGGCCAGTTCTATGCGGGCCGCCTCCACGAGCGATTCCCGTTTTTCGCCGCCCGCTTTCAGCGAAGCGGTCAGGTTGTAATCGTTTTCATACGCCTCCAAAAGCGCCTTCACCTCGCCGCTCGTTGCCGAAGGCAGGTGCTTCAAAACATCGGTTGTATCGTAGCCGTTCACCGAAAAACCGAAGCGGATTTGCGCCTCCACCTTGTCGCCTTCGGTCACGGCCACCTCCCGCATATTGTCGCCGATGCGGGCCACTTTCAGGGTCTGCAACTCGTGCCAGCCCATTGCCACCCGTGACCAAATGGCCAGTTTTTGCTGCACGGACGGGCTTTGCCAATGCCCCACCACGATTTTCCGCTTCTTCCGCATCCTAGACATGAGGTGGCCGAACTCTCGGTCACCGTGCGCCGCTTGGTTCAGGTTCATGAAATCCATGTCAATGCTTTCCCACGGGATTTCCGCATTGTACTGCGTGTGCAGGTGGCAAAGCGGTTTGCGAAGGTTCGACAAGCCCCGAATCCACATTTTGGCGGGTGAAAAGGTGTGCATCCAGACCACCACGCCGATGCAGTCCGGGTCGGCGTTCGCCGCAATGCAGGTCTGGAGGATTTCATCGGGGGTCTTCACCACGTCCTTGTACTTCAGGCTCACCAACAATTTGGCGTCCTCGTTCAGCCCCTTCACGATGTTTTGGGAGTGCTGCGCAACCTGTTTCAGCACTTCCGGCCCGTACAAATGCTGGCTTCCTGTGATGAACCAGATTTCTTTGTTCTTTAGTTTTTTCATCAAAATCGTTTTGTTGTAGTTTTTAGGTGACATCTTTTTGCCCGCTCAACATTGCCAAATTAGCAGACCTTTCAAAGCAAAAAGGTGTCATCTAAAAACGGTCTTGCCAATGAGATGACATCTTTTTGCCATCATTATTCTGCTATAAATCAAAAATGTAGCGGGCAAAAAGATGTCACCTCATTGGCCGTAATAGGCGTTCTTTCCGTGCTTCCTTTCGTAATGTTTTTTAATCAAAGCATCTTTCAGCCTCGGTGCATTGGGGTTGATTTGCAGGGTCAAATATGCCATTCTCGCCACTTCTTCCAGCACTTTGCTGTGGTAAACTGCCTTGGCGGCGTCCTTGCCCCAGGTGAATGGCCCGTGGTTGCCAATCAGCACCATCGGCACTTCCTCGTAGTCGAGGCCCCGCTCTTGGAAGCAGTCCGTGATTTGGATGCCCGTGTTGTGCTCGTAATTGCCTTCGATGAGTTCGTCCCGCATCGGTTCGGCGCAGGGGATGTCGGCGGTCAGGTGGTCGGCGTGGGTCGTCCCGAAGATGGGGATGTCCCGTTGCGCCTGCGCCCAGGCCACCGAGTAAGTGGCATGGGTATGGGCGATGCCACCGATTTTCTCCCAGTTTTTATAAAGCCAAGCATGGGTCTTCGTGTCGGAAGAGGGACGCTTGTCGCCTTCGACGATGTTGTTTTCGAAGTCCAAAATCACAATGTCCTCCGGCTTCAAAACCTCATAAGGCACCCCGCTCGGCTTGATGGCGAATACGCCCGCAGCCCGGTCCACTGCGCTCACGTTGCCAAAGGTGTAGATGACGAGGTTCAGGGCGTTCAGCTCCATGTTGGCCTCGTAGCATTGCTGTTTAATGTATTTATAGTTTGACATTTTTTCTTAAAAGTTCAATCAATTCGTCTTTTAAAATGGTGATTTGCGCTGGCACGGTTACAAGTTCCATCATAAGGGGTGCTATCAATTCATTCGTTTTCTCAATTAGCACTTCTGCTTTATTCAGTTCCTCAATGGTCAAGTTTACGCCTTTCCAATCTTTCAACTCCCGGACACCTGTTGCAAAATTTGAAACCCAATTGATGTTTATTTTTTCCGGGAATTTTTCAAGTTGCTCAATCATTTTTCTGCGCCTGTGATTGACAAATCTATTTTGATTCGCTTTGTCAGATTCAGCAATCAGAATCTCCTCAGATTCATTGATGAAAAAGTCTTTTATTGATTGATTGGCCCTACTTGATGCTATTTCCAATTGCTTTGGAAACCCGTCGCTTAGGCATTGAACGCCATATTTAGATGCAAGCTGATTTATGAGCCTTTGCCTAAAATCACATTCGCCCATGGCGCCCATTTCATACGCCATCAAGAATAAATCTATGCTTTTATGGTCTTTATCTATGGAAGCCCCTGTGTACATTCCAGTCCTTCTGATAAAATGAAACAATACTTGCAAATCCCAGTCTCTCATTCCTATTGATTTGAATTAATGCTAGATTTGGTAGCGAAGGATTGGTAAGCCCGATAGGGATTGCTAAGCCTAAGCGGGTACCTCCCAGCAGTCGTTCAGGCTTACCAATCCCTCCCTACGGTCGGGCTTAGTAATCCTTCACTTCCACAAACGCCGCTAACCCCTCATACCTCCCCATCAATTTCTCAAAAACCGCCACCTGCTCCGCCTGCGGATGATACTCCGCCTCGAAGCTGCTGGCCATGTGCTGGCTTGCCTCCAAAACTGTCGGGTACAAGCCCGCTGCCGTGGCTGCATAGATGGCCGCACCCAATGCCGGGGCATAATCCGACGAGGCTACGACGATAGGACGGTTCAGCACGTTTGCCAAGGTCTGCATGATGTACGGCGACTTGCGGGCCACTCCGCCGATACCCACGACCTTGTTGATTTTCACGCCTTCGTCCTCGAAGCGGTCCACGATTTTTTTGGAACCAAAGCAAATGGCGTGTACCAATGCCTTGAAAATATGCGCTGCTCCCGTGCCGAGCGACAAGCCCATGATGGCGCTTTTCAGGGCTTGGTTGGCATCGGGGGTGCGCCGTCCGTTTATCCAATCGAGGGCGACGGGCAGGTTTTCGGTCAAGGGAATTGCCTCGGCTTGCTCGGTCAATTTGCGAAGCAAGCCTTGCCCCATTTCCTCGATGAGCTGTTGTTTTTGCGCCGTGGAAATGCTTTGGCTGCTTTGCAACAATTGCTCAAAAGGCCGCATCAGCACGTCCTTGAACCAAGCCAGCACATCGCCGAAGGCGGACTGACCAGCTTCCAAGCCAATCATGCCCGGCAAGATGGAGCCATCCACTTGCCCACATATCCCCCGCACGGTGTTGCTGCCGATGACCTCCTTCGGGGCCACCATCATATCGCAGGTGGAAGTGCCCATCACCCGAACGAGACTTCCCTCCTCCACGCTCACCCCGACCGCCCCAGCGTGGGCGTCGAAGGTGCCTACGGCAATGACGGTACTGGTGGTCAGGCCGAGTTTTTCCGCCCAAGCGGCGCTCAAATTTCCCGCAGCTAAATCGGAGGTGAAGGTGCCCCGGTAAAGGCGGCCACGCAGTTCGGCAAGATGCGGGTGCAGTTTTTCCAAAAACGCATTGGGCGGCAGCCCATCCCAATCCTCGTGCCACATGGCCTTGTGCCCGGCTGCACAGCGGCTGCGTTTCAGGGCATCTATATCGTTGTTGCCAATTAAAATATTGGTCATCAAATCGCAATGCTCGACCCACGAGTGCGCCCCGTTCCGCACGGATTCGTCCTCCCGAATGACGTGCAGGATTTTTGCCCAAAACCACTCGGATGAGTAAATGCCACCCTCGTATTTGGTAAAGTCTTCGCCGCCCCAAGTCCTCGCCAGCACGTTGATTTCTTCGGCTTCCGCAATGGCCGTGTGGTCTTTCCAGAGCACCAGCATGGCGTTCGGGTTTTCTTCGAAGCCCGGCGTCATGCAGAGCGGCGTCCCGTCTTTTGCTACCGCAATGGGCGAGCTGCCCGTGGTGTCCACGCAGATGCCACGCACCGTTTCCGGGGCCACGCCCGACTCCCGCACCACGGCTTTGATAGTGTTCTCCATCCCCTCGATATGGTCGAGCGGGTGCTGCCGGAACTGGTTGGCGGCGGGGTTGCAGTATTTGCCCTCCTTCCAGCGAGCGTACCAATGCACGCTGGAAGCGAGTTCTGCCCCATTGCTGGCATCAATCAAAACGGCCCGGACGGAGTCGGTGCCGTAGTCAAGTCCTATGACGTAGTTTTTCATTTTTTTTTTGGTTGATAAGGGTTGATATGGGTTTAGAAAGGTTAATGGAGGACTGCGTTATTCGAGCAATCAACCAATCAACTTTTATAAACCCTTACAACCTATAAAAACACCACCTTCTGCCACTCCTTCGCACCACCCATTTTCACCAAAAGCAAATACATGCCGCTCGGCAAAATGAGGGGGAAATCGTAGTTCGCAACAGCGGTGGACTTCCTGCTTTCTTGTGCCCAAACCAGCCGCCCTGCCGTATCGAACAGGCTGAACTGGACCGGGCCGTTGTAGTCGGCATAGCTTTTTATGCTCAAATTTCCTGCTTGGATAGGGTTGGGCTGCACACTGAGCAATGCCGACGAGGCTTCCAAACCATTGCCTTTTGCAGGGACACGGGCCGTGTTGCTATCGCCCGAAAAGACCGTTGGTTTGTAGGCCCTCACCTTATAATAAAGGGCTTTCGACGGCGTCGCCTCGGCGTCCGTGTACTGCGTCGAGTTTTCGCCCAAAGAAATGGTTTTAGTTTCAAAAAAATCAGGGGTTTCAGATTTTAGTAAAACAAAATCGGTTTCGTTCGTCGTGTTGTCCTTCCAGGTAAGCTCCACGCCGCTATCTGTTCGAGTGGCCGCCAGCCCAGTTGGCGGGCTGATGAAATCGTATTGGAGCGTGACGACCTGATTTGCGGCGATGTCCTTGTAAATGGACACCTCGCCCGTCGGCCAGCGCACGATGATTTCCCTAATCACCTCCCGTTGTCCCAAGCCAAAATGCGCCTCGGCGGGTTCTTGGCCATAAAAACTACAACCCGCACTTATCAATCTCGATGAAATAAGGCCGTCCGCCACCACGGTCACCACGCTGCCGATGGCAAAATGGTTGGGGCCGTCCATCCTCGGTTGAACAGTGAGATAGTTTCCTGCATTTGGGGCCGCTTCCAGTCTGTTTTCGCAGAGGCGGGCAGGCTTTTGGGTAAAGGGGTTGAACTTGAGCGTCTGCAAAATATCCACATCGCCGTCCCGCTCCATGTCGAAGGCAAGGACGGTGGTGGCGTTCAGTCGGTCGTTGAAGCCGCATTGGTCGGAAATCTCCACGAAACCTGCTTTGGAGTTCAACCAAAGGTTGGAGGAGTCGGCGGGCCAAATGTAATTGACAAGGCCGTTGGTGGCCAGCAAATCCTGAAACCCGTCGTTGTTGATGTCGGCGAAGGTGGTGCCCCAGTCCCAGCCGCTCTGGCTTACGCCTTGGCCCTTTGCGGTCTCCTTGAACTTGGTTTCGCTGTTCACCTGCTGTTGCTCGTAAAGGATATTGTATTGGTCTTCGCCTTGGTAGTTGCGGGTGATATTGGTGATGTAAATATCGAGGTCGCCGTCATTGTCGGAGTCGCCGATGGTCATGCCCATTTCGTTGAAAGCGTTGTCGAGGCCGTATTCTGCGGCTTCGTCCTCGAAAGCCCCCCAGCCTCCTAAAGGGGGAGTAGCACCCTTGTTTATCCAAAGTTTGTTGGGTGCAAAATCCACATTGCAGTAAATGTCCTGCCAGCCGTCGCCGTTGAAATCGTGGAGCATGGCCTGCCACGGGGTTTTGTTGGCCATCGTCAGTCCTGCCGATAGCGTCCTGTCCGAAAAACTCCCGTCCCTGTTGTTTTGGAACAATTTGATACCCCCGCCCCAGACTGTGAAGACGAGGTCGAGGAAACCATCCCGGTTGATGTCGCCAGCTGCAAAACCGCCGATGGCGTAGAAGGGCACATAGTCAAAAGCATTGTCCAGTACCAGCCCAGCCTCGTTGGCCTTTTCCTCGAAACTGCCATCTTCCATTTGCCGATACAAGGCCAGTCGCACCGGGTTTGCACAGCTCGAATTGACGCAGTTCTCGCCTGCCAAAACGAGGTCGAGGCGGCGGTCGCCGTCGTAGTCGAACCAGAGCGCCGCCCGGTTATTGTGTTGCTCCGCAATGCCTTTTTGCGCAGCAATATCGGTGAAATGCCCCGTGCCATCGTTCTCGTAAAGGCGGTCGTTCATGCCGTCGTCGGTGGTCAGGTAAAAGTCAATGTCGCCGTCGTTGTCGAAGTCCGCTGCCGCTGCCCCATTGCCGTAAAAAAGCGTGGTGGTGGCCACGTCCGCAATGCCCCGCTCGCTCGATACCTCCTCAAAATGCGGCACCTGTGCCACGAGAACAGCCTCGTGGCACCAGGTGAGCCAGCAAATATTGATGAGTATGAAACTTTTGCGATTCATTGATAAACTTATTTTCCCTCCATGGGCACCCAGACCTTCATCTTCCCTACCCCCCGGTTCGACCAAGCGTTGTAGGGTATGGCTTTTATTTTTTTGTTGCTCAACGTGACCACGCCGCCAAGCAAATTCGGCTCATTTTTCACCTCAAACTTATCGGTGGGCGCAATTTTTATTTCATCGAAATTGGCCTTGTTGTCCACTTCTTCGATGGCATAAACCAGCGGCCCACGCTCCAGCGCTACCTTGCCGATGTCGTCCTTCAGCCTTTCGTCAGCCACAACCATCTGCACGGGCATGGGGAAATTCAGTTCCACCAGGTCGCCCTTTTCCCAAGTTCTTTTTACGGTGAAATAGTGGTCCATACCCCTTGCTTCCACCATTTTTCCATTCACGTATATCGTTGGTACGAGAATCCTTTTTGAACGATAATTGTACAGGCCGCCCGGCATCGGCTCCTTTCTCACCCACGATGGAATACGGAATTTCAGCGTTGCCTCAGTTGCTTTTTCAGGCTGCAGGGTCACCGTGATTTTGCCGTCCCAAGGGTAATCTGTCTTTTGGCTGATGGTGAAATCACTGCCCGCCAGCCCTATTTCGGCGCTGCTCGAAGCATATAGGTTGACGTAAATCGTTTCAGCGGATTGGGAATAAATCAGCCCCGGCATGGCGGGCAGGAAGCGAATCATGTTCGTCGGGCAGCAAGAGCAATCGAACCAGCCCTGGCGAGTACAGGCACCCCGGTTGAAGGTGAATTTGCCATCGGCTTCG
>JADLHE010000096.1 GCA_020848965.1 Saprospiraceae bacterium | reverse complement strand
CACGTATGGCACGAGGATTATTCAATTGGAGGATGGGTTTGTGAGAAGGGATGAGGAGATTGGCAGCATAAGGTGACATCTTTTTCCCTTGAACGAATTGTTCATTTTTATTCACTTTTTAAAAAGGGAAAAAGGTGTCATCTTAATGCGGACACCACGAGATGACACCTTTTTTCGCTGCAAATTCACTGCTAATTCGTAAAATATCTGCGGCGAAAAAAGATGTCACCTCATGGCTGAACATTTTAAAACTTGCAAATCATGTGGACAATAATTTCAGACTATACAACCCAATTCGGCACTTGCTCTGCGAGTGCATGGGGCAGCCATATTTCGCCATATTGCGAAGCAGACATGACTCCAATGTATGCCCAATTCGGTATCAAAATATTGGCTGCCATATTGTTGACCCTCATGTTCCAAAGCCTGAAAACCCGCATGAATAATGGAGGAATGGTAAAATAAAAATCCTCTTTTCTGTTATTATTCATTATTCATCATCAACTTAAAAGTCAAATCATGCAATTCAAGTTCATCTTCCGTTCCATGCTGAAAAACAAGGTTTTTTCCGGCATCAATATCCTTGGCCTGACGGTAGGTATCGCCGCCGTGCTGCTCATATATCGGGTGGTGAGCTATGAGTTGAGTTTTAATAAAAACTTTAAAAAATATGACAGCCTGGTACGGGTGGTTGGGGAGAGCGCTGACGATGGAACTGGGCAAAATTATTCCGTCTGCATGCCCGTGCCAGCTGGTGAAGTGTTGATGACCAACATCCCACAATTTGCGAAAAAAAGCCGGGTGAAAGAAACCTGGAACTCCCTCACCGTGCCAAACCCCGGCGGCGGCACACCCTTGAAAAAATTCAATGCGACCAATGATGTAACGGCCTTTTTTGCTGACCCCGACTTTTGTGAAATGCTTGATTTTCAATGGATTAGTGGCGATGCTACTGCCTCCCTTGCCGAGCCGAACACCATCGTGATGACCCGCAATTGGGCCACTAAATTTTTTGGAAAATGGGAGGATGCCGTCGGCAAGACCCTGCTGATTGACAATATTTACCCCGTGACGGTGAAAGGCGTTTTCGAGGAAATGCCCATGAACTGCGACTTCGATTTCCCCTTTGTCATTTCGTATTCCACCCTGAAAGGCAAGGAGGATTATTTCTACCTCGGCGACAACGATTGGGACAGTTGCAGCTCCAACAACCAAGTATATGCGCAGCTTTCTGACCCTACCCAATTGGCAGCCGCTGACGCCGCCGTGAGGCGGGTAGGCGAGAAAGAATATGTGAGCAAAAAGACGGGGCAGCGCATGAAAACGCATTATTTGCAGCCCATATCCGAACTGCATTTCAACGAAAAATTCAGCAATTCCGGCTCGCATGTCGTCCCAAAAAGCAGGCTAAAACTGCTCTCCGCCATTGGCTTGCTGATACTTGCGCTGGCCTGTTTCAACTTCATCAACCTCGCCACGGCGCAGGCTTCCCTGCGAGCGAAGGAAGTGGGCGTCCGCAAGACACTTGGCAGCGGTCGGGGCCAGCTCATTGGTCAATTCATGAGCGAAACGGGCGTCATCGTGGCCATTTCGCTGCTCTTGGGCGTCGGGATTGCGAACCTTGCCGCTCCACTTTTGAGCTTTGTTTCGGAGGTGCCGAGGTCGCTGCCCTTCCTTTCCGACCCTGCCATTTGGGCGTTTTTGGCGGCGACAGGGGTGGTCGTGACGGCACTGGCAGGACTCTACCCGTCGCTGACGCTGGCGGGTTTCCAACCCGTGAAAGCCTTGCGCAGCAACGCCGAAAAAAGCCTGACCGGAGGTGCTGGCTTGCGCAAATCCTTGGTTGTGTTGCAGTTCGTCATTGCGCAATGCCTCATCATCGGGGCCATCATCACCATCCTTCAACTCGACTACATCCGCTCGCAGGATTTGGGTTTCAAGAAAGACCTCGTTTACACTTTCGGCTTCGGTTCCGACAGCCTGAGCATGCTGCGCCAGTCTGCGCTACGGCAAACTTTGGCGAAGGTGCCGACGGTTGAGTCCGTCAGCCTGAGCAGCGACCAGCCCTCCTCGACCAATACCTGGAGTTCGGATTTTCGCTTCGCAAACAGGCCAGAGACCGAGCCGTTTGCCACCACCCTGAAATTTGCCGATGAAAACTACCAGGCCACCTACGGCATCAAAATGCTGGCAGGTCGTTGGCTCGCCGCCTCTGACACCATGCGGGAGGCCATCATCAACAAAACCATGCTGAAAAAGCTGGGGCTGAACGACCCAAATGAGGCCGTTGGCCAAATTTTCCACCTCTGGGGCAGCCGTGAACTCCGCATCGTTGGCGTCACCGACGACTTCCATACGCACTCCCTCCGCCATGAGCACATGCCGCTCACGCTCACCAACGACAAGCAGTTTTTATGGCAGGCTGGCGTGAAAATCCGCCCCAACAACCTGCCGAGCACCCTCGCCGCCATACAAGCTGCCTTCGATGAAGTGATGCCGGAGCAGGTTTTTGAGGGCCAATTTTTGGATGAAGAAATCGCCAAATTTTACGAAGACGACCGCCGATTGGCTGCCACCTGCAAGGGTTTTGGGCTGCTGGCCGTGCTCATTTCCTGCCTTGGCCTCTTCGGCCTGGCTACTCATGCTGCTTCGCAACGGGTGAAGGAAATCGGCGTGCGGAAGGTACTCGGCGCAAGCACGACGGGCATCATCGGCCTGCTCTCGAAGGACTTCCTGACGCTGGTCGTTTTGTCATTGGTCATTGCCTCGCCGCTGGCCTACTGGCTGATGGACAAGTGGCTCCAGGATTTTGAATTCCATATAAAAATACAGTGGTGGGTCTTCGTGCTGACGGGCATACTGGCCTTGGTGGTGGCATTTGCAACGGTGAGCTTCCAGAGCATAAAAGCGGCACTGGCCAACCCGGTGAAATCGTTGCGAAGCGAGTAACAATTGAAATTGGAAATCGAGAAACTCAAAGCACCCCAATTTCCAATTTCTTAAGTTTTTTAAGTTTCATGTTCACGAACAATCTAAAAATAGCCTACCGCAACCTACTGCGCCGCCGCAGTTTCACCTTTATCAATGTGGCGGGGTTGAGCCTTGGCATGGCCGCTGCCATCCTGGCTTTTCTTTGGGTAAAAAACGAGTACAGCTTTGACCAGTATCATACGGATGCAGCGCAGATTTATCGCCTGAACACCGACCTGAAAGTGAGCGCCGATGAGGTTTGGCACTGGGCCACTACGCCGCTGCCGTTGACGAAAGTGGTGCAGGAACAAGTGCCGGAAGCCATTGAGGTCACCTCGATGACGGCCAATATGTGGCCAGCTGTGAACCTGGAACGCAAAGGCCAGCAATTGCGCTGCGAAAAATACGGCTTCGTGGACGGGGCATGGTTCGACATGTTCAGTTACAGGTTCTTGGATGGTACGGCGGCGGGTTTTCAGCAAGACATCCACAGCGCTATTTTGACCAAAAAATTGGCGGAAAAAATATTCGGAAAAACGGACGTGGTGGGCGAGTCCTTTCGGCTGGATACGCTCGATTTTACGGTTCATGCGGTGATTGAAAACCGTGCTTCCAACAGCGGTTTCGACCAGGAAATACTGCTGCCGCTCAGCTTCCTGCTCTCCAACGAACAGCGGCAGCAGGATGCCGAGAGTTGGAACAATTTCAATTTCATAACCTTTGTACAACTGCGCCCCGGCAGCGACCTCGCAGCCGTCAACGAGAAGCTCACCACGCTCACCCGCAAGTACAAAGAAGCAGAGGACGACAATATTTCCATTTTAGCACAACCGCTCTCGCAGGTGCATTTCGATGAAACGAGGGCGCACCTGGCCATGCTCACGGGCAGCCAAAAATCGGCCAATGTAGTGGGCATCATCGGGCTGGTCATCCTGTTCCTGGCCTGTGTGAACTACGTGAGCCTGACCACGGCACAAGCGGGCATGAGGACGAAGGAGGTCGGCGTCCGAAAGATAATCGGGGCGGGCGGGCAGCAGATTTTCAGGCTGCTTTTTTCCGAAAACCTAATAACGGCGCTGGTTTCGCTGGCCTTGGCCATTGTTTTCGTTCAGTTGGCGCTGCCATTTTACAACGGTTTCACCGAGCAAAACTTCGACCTCGGCCTCACAAACCCCATGCTTTGGCTGGTGGCGGGCGGCACCCTTGGCATCACGTTGCTGCTGTCAGGCGTCTATCCGGCCTTGTTCCTGACCGATTTCTCGCCGGGGCAGTTCCTTCGGGGGCAGAATTTTTTGAAAATGAAAAACACGGCCTTCCGCAAGGGTCTCGTGGTGGCGCAGTTTGCCATCACCACGGGGCTGATAATCGGGGCCATCGTCATTTACCAGCAGCAGGAGTACATCCGCCACAAGGACCTCGGCTACGACCGTTCCCAAGTTTTTGAGTTTAACGTGCCAGATAGTAAGACCCGACAGGACGCCGTCAAGGCCATCCAGCAGTCGCTGACCGCAGTGCCGAGCGTGACTGGCACGGCGGCGTCCAATATGTCGGTGGTGAACATGAACAGCACGCACAGCGGCTCGATTGACTACGAGGGGAAGCCGGAGGACTTCGAGCCGGTGGTCTATCAAGCCTCGGTGGACGCCCATTTTGCGGAGCTGATGCAGTTGAAAATGGCCGACGGGCGCTGGTTCCAGCCCGACAACAAGGCGGACATGAACAACGTGGTGCTGAACGAAGCAGCCATCCGTTTCATGAAAATACCCGAACCCGTGGTGGGCCAAAAATTCAGTTTCCAGGGAAAGGACGGCCAAGTGGTGGGCATCGTGAAGGACTTCCACTTCCTCAGTTTGCGGAGCAAAATAGAGCCGATGGTGCTGCAAATGTACCCGCCCTCCAACGGTACGGTCTATGTAAAAACCACGGCTGGCAAGGCTTCCGAGGCCATCGCCGCCGCCGAGCAGGCTTGGGTGGCCCGCTACCCAAATATACCCTTCGAGTACAGGTTCCTCGACGATGCCTTCAACCAGATGTACAAGTCGGACGAGAAAAACGCTGCACTATTCCGGCTGCTGGCAGGGCTGGCCGTGTTCATCTCCTGCTTGGGGCTGTTCGGCCTGGCCGTGTTCAGCACACAGCAGCGAGTGAAGGAAATCGGGGTAAGGAAGGTGCTGGGAGCCAGTGTGCCGTCGCTGGTGGGTTTGCTGTCGAAAGACTTCTTGGTACTGGTCATTGGGTCATTGGTCATTGCCGTGCCGATGGCTTGGTATTTCATGGACAAATGGCTGCAAGACTTCGCCTACCGCATTGATATTCAATGGACTGTGTTTCTGTTGTCTGGTGCAATGGCTGTGGCAGTAGCGTTTCTTACGGTCAGTTTCCAAAGTATCAAAGCAGCACTGGCCAATCCGGTGAAATCGTTGCGAAGCGAGTAAAAATAATTGAAAATTGAAAATGCTT
>JADLHE010000095.1 GCA_020848965.1 Saprospiraceae bacterium | reverse complement strand
GCATTTGGAATATTCGCTTGCGGGTAAATCCACTTCGAAGTGATGCTCCGCTTAAATTGAGACTATTAAATGGATAGTACACAAAACGGTCAAATTCGGTTAATTTATCGAGAAAACTTGGCTTAAAAACGACACCAATATCGCTAAGACTTGAAATAGTTCCAGTTGTTATGCTGCCTAAATTATTTTGGTTATAATAATCTGGCAAAATACTTCTATTAACAGCAGCATCATAAGCTTGAGATTTAAAAAAGAAAAGAAGCCCCATGTCCATTGCTTTGTCTTTAAATGATAGGGCACAGACAACCGGGTATTTTGGTTTGGGTTGTTGGTTGTGGTATATGTTGAGCATGTTATCGGGTTCATCAGTGGGGAACTGAGTAGCCACCCTATTGTTTGCAACTATACCTCCATTAATGTAGCCCTCGGCAGGCGGCGTGTCGTTTGAATAGCCTTCTGTAATTACAGCATAGACTTGGCTGTTTTGGTTGGTAGCAAAATTATAGGATTTGAAGATAGAAGTTGCAGAAGCCGCTACTCGTGTCGTGTCAAAGTTGCCATCTGGCAATATCCAGAATGCCCGGAAGAATTTGTGGGGATTGCTAATATCGCGCTCCAAGCCTGAATAAGAACGAGCTGATGGATTCAAATTAATATTAAGGCACGTTGATTCTGGGCTACCACAATTTGTAATTTCAATTGTTTCTTGGCTGTAAATAAACGGTAAAAAAAACAGGAAAATCAAAATACATAGAATTGGCCTGTAGATGCCAAAGCCACTTCGACCATTCCCTGAACAAGATAGAGCCTCCATTTTTTTAGGTGCAAAGACTGCCTGGGAATTGTAAGTTGTGTTCTTCATAATACTCGTTTTTTAAAATTAAACATTCATGACAACAGCCAAAAAACAGGTATTGCCTGTATGCCGTAAATATAATGTAGGGCAAACAGTAAAAAGTAAATTCCTGCCATTAACTTTTGAAAAACTATTTTTTTCCTTACTTTTTGCCTTATCCCTCCATAATTCTCCTCACCTGCTCATCCTTCCGCTGCACCGACACCATGATTTCCTGCCCGTTTTCCATGATGACCGAGCCGCCCTTGCCTTTGATGTAGCGCTTCACGTACTCCAAATTGATGATGTGCGAGCGGTGAACCCGGCACCCAACAGCGGCTCATGGTATTTCAAATGCCTGCAAATCAACGATTTGCGGCCATCGGTGAAGTAGAAACAAGTAAAATTGTCCTCCGCTCGCAATACAGCACGGTCGACGGCCGTGCCGTGCGGCATCTCGATGTCGAGGAAGATGAGCTGTGGCCGCAGCTTCAGAATGGCAGCCCTCACCTCGATGATATTGGCGCACTCCCCCACTACCTCCACCTGCGAGCAATACCTGCCCACGTAGCTGTGCAAGGTGCTGCGGCTATCAAGTTCGTCGGCGATGATGAGGGCTGTGATTCCGTTCATCTGCGTATTTACGAATGACGATTTACGACTTACGATTGGGGGTTACTGGTCACCCCACCCCAATCGTAAGTCGTAAATCGTAAATCCAAAATCAAGGTTGTCGCTTCCCCCACCAGTTCGCCAGCAGCGACCCCGTGAAGTTCATCAGCGGGCCGAAGAGCACGGCGGCGAGGCCCATCGTGGCAATCTTGCCGAGCTTGAGCGCAATGCCCGATGCAATGCCCGCATTTTGCAAGCCTACCTCGATGCTCACCGTGCGGCAGCTTTGCTCATCCAAGCCGAAAAGGCGGGCAGACCAATAGCCGAGCAGGTAGCCCAGCCCATTGTGCAACACCACGGCCAGCACCATCAGCCAGCCAACGTTCAGCAGCGACTCCCGCCCGGCAGCCGTCACCACCACGATGATGGTGGCGATGCCCACCATGCTCAGCACGGGCAGCATCCGCTTGAGCCAAGCGCCTTTTTCACCCAAAAGCTGGTTGACAGCAAGGCCGCCAATCACGGGCAGGATGACCATTTTGGTGATGTCCCAGACCATGGTCCAGAAGTCAATTTCGACGAACTGGCCTGCCAAGAGCTTCATCAGGGCGGGCGTCAAAATCGGCGAGAGCAGCGTGGCAAAAGTGGTGATGGTGATGGACAATGCTACGTTTGCCTTGGCGATATAGGCCATTACATTGCTGGCTAGGCCGCTTGGCGAGCAGCCGATGAGCACGATGCCTGCGGCAATTTCAGGGGGCAGGTCGAAGGCGTTTGCAAGGCCAAAACCCACGAAGGGCATGATGGTAAATTGGCAGAGCAGGCCCACCACAACGGCTTTGGGCATTTTCACCACGTTTCGGAAGTCTTGCCAGCTCATGGTGGCCCCCATGCCGAACATGATGATTTGCAGCAGCGGCACGATGAGGTTCTTCAAGGGCCAGCCGTTCACTTCGGTGAAATACTGAGGGAACAACACGGCTACGGTTGCTGCAAGCACGACGGAGATGGTGAAGAGGTAGTCTTTCATTTTGATGCGACACTATGTCGGCCTAAATATAAAGCGGAGGCTCTGCTGCGCAAAGCCTCCGCTTTATTTCATTTACGATAACCATTTCAGCATGCAGCTAAAATCAGAATGGCGAAACGAAAATTTTGCTTCGCAAAATTTTCGTTTCGCCCAAAAAAACACATCCCGTCGGCTGGCAGCCGACGGGATGTGTTTTTTTGGGTCAGTGATTTGATTTTTTGCTGAGGCAAAAAAATCAAATCACTGACCGCTCATGGAGTCCATGCCATCAATACACCACCAACTTCACCACTTGGATGCTGCCGTCGGCGGCGGTGGCTTTGACGAAATATACGCCACTTTGCAAATTCGGCACAAACTCGCCAGCAGCGGTTTGTTTCAACTGGCGGAGGCTCCTGCCACTAATGTCCATTATTTGCAGGTCGGCAGGGACATCGGTAGTCAAACGCAAGGCTTGGCCAACGGTCACTGGATTGGGCGTGACGCTCAGACCCAAATTGGCCTTGACCTCATGGGCTGCGGAAGCGGTGCTGCCGCCCGTCGTGTTTGAGCCAAACAGCAGTTCGGCGGTTTCATTGGCGTTGAGGCTCAGGTTAACAATCGGCTGGCAGGGTTGCAGCAGGATGTTTTCTGGCAAGATGGCGCTGATTTTATATTCGCCCGGCGGGCAATGG
This sequence comes from Saprospiraceae bacterium, assembly GCA_020848965.1. Lineage (GTDB taxonomy): Bacteria > Bacteroidota > Bacteroidia > Chitinophagales > Saprospiraceae > UBA6168. The sequence continues at coordinate 783 of JADLHE010000095.1, read as the reverse complement.
AAGAAGTATTCGCCTTGGTCATTGGCATCAATGAACTGCAACTGGCCGTCCCGCTTGAACATGACAGAGCAATTGGGCAAGCCCTCTTCGCCTTGGTCCTGTTGGCAGTTTTCGTTGGCGTCCCGGTAGATTTTTCCGCTGATTCTGCCGAGGTCATTGCAAGCTACACCTTGGACGAGATTCAGAGGGTTTGAGTTGCCGTCCATTATCTCGACAGGCATGTACAGATGGCTGCCTACCTGAATGGGCGAAATTTGGCCATTTAAGCTTGTAAATTTCACCCGAAAAATGGTCGTACAATCGTCAATATTGACACCCTGAACATTGGGGTCATACCAAGAGTGCATGATGACGCCCACGTCCGTGAGGGTAAGCCCAAAATTCACATTGGTAGCCATTCCTGGCAGCGGGAAATAGTTTTCGATAGCTGAATACTGCATGACCGAGGGATCCCATTGCACCGCAAATTGCATCGAAAGGATATCGTTGAAATTTTGAACCACAAAATCTGCGGTAATGTCATTACCATTTTGTTCGGTCAGAACGGTAATGCCTAGGTCTGCTTTTGCCATGAATGGCAAGGAAAGCATAAAAGCAAATTGTAGCACATGCCTGCGCACGGCTGAATGGAAAGTAGGTGTTCTCAACATTAGGAAATAGGTTTTGTTAATAGGAAGGCCAAATTTGCAAAAAGAAAGCCATTAAAACAATGGCCTTGAAAAAAAGCCCTCCAAATCAAATCAATTTGGAGGGCCTTTCGTCAATAAACCACCAATTTGGCAG
>JADLHE010000094.1 GCA_020848965.1 Saprospiraceae bacterium | reverse complement strand
GCGGCGCTCGTGCTCGTGCTCGGCGTGTTCAATGGTTTTGAAGACCTCATCATCGGCATGTTCAGCAAGTTCAATCCCGATGTGAAAGTGACGGCCACCGTGGGCAAAACCTTTGTGCCCGACTCCTCAAAAATCGCCCAATTGGAGGCCGTGCCGGGCGTGGCGCTCGTTTCGCAGACCTTGGAGGAAGTCGCTTTTTTTGAATACGGCCAAGGCCAGGACTTCGGCATCGTGAAGGGCGTTGACGATAATTACCGCAAGGTCAGCGGCATTGATTCGGCCATCTACATCGGGGAATATCGGTTGAAAGCGGGGGAGCGCAACCTTTCGGTCATGGGCCGGGGCGTTGCCCGGAACTTGGAGGTGGACATGGAAGACCCCTTTGCCACGCTCAATATTTTCATGGCCAAACGGGAGAAAGTCAGCGGTTTGGAACAGCCTTTCAAAAAGCGGATTACCTACCCCGTGGGGAGTTTTACCATACAGCAAGAGTTTGACAATCAATACGTTATCGTTTCGCTCGACTTCGCTCGTGACCTGCTCGGTGCCTACGACGAGGTGAGCGCCCTGGAGATTCGCTTTCAGCCCGGTGCCGACCAAAAAAAGGCGTTGACGGCCATTCGGGGCATACTCGGCCCCGATTTTCAAGCCAAGGACCGCTACCAACAGGACGAAGCCTTCCTAAAATTGATGAACATCGAAAAATGGATGAGTTTTGCACTGCTCTCGCTCACTATTGTGCTCGTTGCCTTCAATATGATTGGCTCGCTTTGGATGATTGTTTTGGAAAAAAAGGCAGACATCAGCATCCTGAAAAGCATGGGCGCCAAGGACAGCATCGTGCGAAATATTTTCATGGGCCAAGGGCTTTTGCTCTGCCTTTTGGGCTTGGTAACTGGCATTTTATTGGCAATCCTGTTGTATGCGCTGCAAAAAATGTTCGGCATCGTGCCCATCCCGGAAGGTTTTGTGGTGGACGCCTATCCCATCAGTTTGCGCCTCTTGGATGTGCTGGCGGTGGCGGCAGTCGTGGTGGGTATTGGCCTTTTGGCCTCCGTGCCTGCCGCCCAACGTGCTGGCAAGGTGCCTGCCCTGATAAGGGAAGAGTGAGGGGATTTACGATTGGGCGATTTTAGGATTTACGATTGCGGATTTCGGATTTGGCGGCGCACTCGCTCCAAAATTTGAACTGAAATTACCGATGATTTTACGCACTTCCCCCAATCCGCAATCGTAAATCCGAAATCCGAAATCAAATTATCTTTGCCCGATTTTCAAATCATCCGAAAAAATGGAAGACTGGGAACTTGATTTTGAATGGCTTAAAGTGCGGCATCTGGTAAAAAATGCCCTCAACCGGGACGTGCTGCCGGACATGAACGCCATCCTTTTTCTCATTGGTGTGCAAGAGCTGGGGAGGTGGAACCCCAAGTTTACGAAGGAGGAAAAACAAGACCTGATGCACATTGCCGTTTGCAACCTAATGAGCTACGACGGCTATTACGAGTTCAAAGGGCGTGACGCCGATGGGTGGCCGCATTACGATACCGTCAAACCATTCGTCCAAAAAGGCGTGAAGGAGCAAGAAGAATACCTGAAAACCAAAGTGATTCAATATTTCAAAGAATGGAAGGCGGCCAATGGCGTCGAAGATGACAATTTGGTGCCGTCGTTGAATTAAGGGTGATGGGGTTGCAATAGTTGATGGGATGATACAACCTTTGCCACATCAACCCATATCAACTCATCAACCCCATTAACCGCATCAACTAACAAATTCTAGCATGAAAAAACTAATCCTTTTCCTTTCGCTGGCGCAAATGCTGCTACTGTTTGCTTGCAGTGGCGGCCAAACCGACAATGCTACGGGCGAAACAAAGTCCGAAACTGCTGCCGTGCAAACTGCCGACGGAAGCGCCACTTTGCTCATAGAAACCACGATGGGCAATATCAAGGTGAAACTTTTTGACTCGACGCCGGAGCACAAGAAAAACTTCTTGAAATTGGCCAAGGAAGGCTATCTGGACAATACCCTTTTCCATCGGGTGATGCCCGGCTTCATGATTCAGGGCGGCGACCCTGATTCCAAGACCGCCATGCCCGGCCAACCTTTGGGCCAAGGCGGCCCCGGCTACACGTTGCCAGCAGAAATCGGTGCGAAGCACTTCCGTGGCGCCCTTTCCGCTGCCCGTTTGCCCGACCAAGTTAACCCGGAGAAACGCTCCAGCGGCTCGCAGTTCTACATCGTGCAGAACGGCCCGATACCGGCGGCGCAGCTCGACCAAATCCTTCAGATGAGGCAAGGAAGTGGCGTGAATTACTCGCCCGAAGAGCGGGACTTTTACCTCAAAAATGGCGGCTACCCACCGTTGGATGGAGATTATACCGTGTTCGGTCAGGTGACCGAGGGCATGGAAGTGGTGGACAAAATCGCCAATGCGCCCCGTGACCCCCGTGACCGACCCTTGGAAAACATCTCCATGAAAGTGAAAATCCTTAGTGAGTAAGATTGGTGGATTTTGCCCCATTCATTCCCGACAGGTCGGGACCAGCATTCAGCATTTTTCATCATTCATCATTCATTAATGCTTAATTTTTCAAAAATATTATTTGCGTTTTGCCTTGCAGCAATGGCCGTTTCCTGCGCCAAGCCCATTGCCGATTTCAGCCACACGGAAAAAGACCTGATAGCCCCAGCGTCGGTTAAATTTGAGAACCTATCCAAGAACGCTGAAATCTATGAATGGGATTTTGGCGATGGCAGTACCTCGGTTTTGGCTGCGCCAAACCATGTTTATGGCGCAAGTGGCAACTACCCCGTGAAACTTACCGTCAAAAAGGGCAAAAAGACGGCGCTGAAGCAAAAAGTGATACAGGTCACTGCTCCCGCCGCTTGTTTGGTGGAAATTGAGACCGAGTACGGCACGATGACCATCCAACTGTCGAACGCCACGCCCCAGCACCGAGACAATTTCATCAAATTGGCGGAAGAAGGCTATTACGACGGCACCATTTTCCATCGGGTCATCGAAGGTTTTATGCTGCAAGGTGGCGACCCCGATTCCAAAAAGGCAAAACCGGGTCAACAATTGGGTGTGGGTGGGCCGAGCTATACCGTTCCTGCCGAGTTCGTGGATTCGCTGGTGCATGTGAAGGGCGCTATTTGCGCAGCACGCCAAGGCGACCAAGTTAACCCGCAAAAACGCTCCAGCGGCTCGCAATTTTACATCGTGCAGGGCAAATCGCAGTCGGCGCAGGAACTGGACATGATTGAGGCCCGAAAAGGCTTCCGCTATTCCAAAGCGCAAAGGGATGCCTATATGTCGCAAGGTGGCACGCCCTTCCTCGACCGGGAATACACCGTTTTTGGACGAGTGGTCAAGGGCTTTGAGGTGATAGACAAGATTGCTGCCTTGGAAACCGACCCCGGCGACCGCCCAAGGACCGATGTAAAAATGAAAGTAAGGGTGATTAAATAAAGCGCTTGCATTTGCTTCGGTGCGGATAGGCCAAATCAAAGCTATTGCACAGAGGTAATTGGGTGCTGTCAGATAAAATGGTAATTACATGCAAACGAAAAACATACTTGGAATAGACGTGGGTGCCTCCGGCATCAAAGGCGCCATCATTGACCTGGAAAAGGGCGAACTGATAACCGAGCGCATGAAGCTGGCTACGCCAAAACCCGCCACCCCGGCGGCTGTTGGCGAAGTCATTAAAGAATTGGTGGCCAAAATTGGCTACGAAGGCAATTTGATTGGCTGCGGCTTCCCATCCATTGTGAAGCATGGCGTGGCCTACAGTGCCGCCAATATTGACGAGGCTTGGATTGGAACCAATATAGAGACGGTGGTCTCCGAGGCAACCGGCAAGGAAGTCATCGCCATGAACGATGCTGACGCAGCGGGGCTTTCCGAAATGCGCTACGGCAAAGGCAAGGGCCAAAAAGGAACGGTAATGCTCATCACCATTGGCAGCGGGCTTGGCTCGGCGCTTTTCATCAATGGGCATTTGGTGCCGAACAGCGAGTTTGGGCACCTCTACCTGCACGGTTGGGTGGCTGAGCACTACGTTTCCAATACTGCCCGCAAAAAATACGACATGACCTGGGAGGGCTTTGGCAAGCGCTTCAATGAGTATTTGCTGCACGTTGACCGCCTCATGTCGCCCGACCTTGTCATTCTGGGAGGCGGCATCAGCAACGAGTACAAGGAGTTTGGCAAGTACATTGATAAAAAACTGAACGTGACCACAGCGGCCATGTTCAACCATTCGGGCATCATAGGGGCGGCATTGTATGCCTACGAAGCGAAGTTCGGAGAGATTTAATTGGGCTGCGTCGCAATTAGCGTACCCGAACTTTCGTTTGGTTTGCCGACATATCCAAACCATTTTTCAAAATCATTGCAATGAAATTACTTAAATTCTCGATTTTGCTCCTTTCGGTGAGCCTGCTGGCTGCTTGTGGCAAAAAGCCTAAGGCCAGCCAAATCAATATCAAGTCCAACGAATTTTTTGAACTGAAAGTGGGCAATACGGCCATCATCCCGGAGGACAAGTTCAAGCTGACCTTTACGGGCGTTCCAGAAGATTCACGTTGCCCGAAATTCGTGACGTGCATTCAGGAAGGCCAAATCAAGATGACTTTCGTAGCCGTAATTGACGGCAAGAGCCAACCACCCGTGGAATTGGTCAGGAAGCCATCCGATAAGCGGCCCGCCACGGCAGATATTGGCGCTTATAAAATCCAGGTTTACGACATTACGCCAGAACGGGAAAACGGCAAGCAACTTAATCCGGCAGACTATAAAGCCCGCATGACCGTGAAGAAAGCCCAAATGGCAGATAAGGCGGAGGAGAAATAGGTCGCCCAAAAAATAGTGGGCAGTCGGAAAATCGGCTGAGACAAAAGAAGCTCGTTCTGCGTTTGCATGGACGAGCTTCTTTTTTTATTGAGTTTTGGTGAAACGAGTAATTATTTTCTGGAATAACCAATAGCACCTATCTTTAATTTTAATAGTTTTAGGCCCTCAACGAGTATGGCAAAATGCCAATTTATAACCTAGTAAATCAACAAAAATCAAATGCAAATGACAAAGCCAGCATTCAAAATCCTTTCCATTGACGGTGGTGGAATCCGGGGCATCATCCCAGCCATGTTAGTCGCCGAATTCGAGCGAAGGCTCGAAAAACCTGCCTACAAAATCTTCGACCTGATGGCGGGCACCAGCACGGGTGGCATCATCGCCTGTGGCCTCAATATCCCGAATGAAAAAAACAAGGCCAAATACAGTGCCGCCCAATTGGTCGAGCTTTACCAAAAAGAAGGGCATCGAATTTTTGAAGGGGGCAGCATCAAGTTTCTCAATTCAATCACTTCCTTGTTCGATAGCTCCTATGCACACAGTGGGATAGAGCAGGTTTTGGAAGAATATTTCGGCGAAACCGAACTCAAACAAGCCTTGAAGAATGTGTTCATCACTTCTTACGACCTCGAATTGCGCAAGCCCATGTATTTTGCGTCAAGGCTGGCCAAAGAGGCCGCTTTGGAGGCGGACGAGAACTTCAAGATGAAGCATGTGGCCAGGGCCACCTCGGCTGCGCCAACCTTCTTCGAGCCTACCCGCATTTTGTCAGGAAAAAACATTCCATATTCCTTGGTGGATGGTGGCGTGTTTGCCAACAACCCAGCCGTGCTGGCATACACAGAGGCAAAGGAAATCTACAAAGAACTGACGGGCCGGGCCATCAATGCCATGCCTTTGCCAGAGGAGGGCATCCCGTATTTCATGCTATCGTTGGGCACGGGCCGGGCCACCAAACCCTATCTTTACGAAGAAGCCAAAGGCTGGGGCGCCCCAAAATGGATTAGACCGCTGCTCGACATCCTCATGCAGGGCGTCTCCGAATCGGTGGACTACCAGATGCGCTATATACTGCCCGATGCGCCCGATGGCACGCCACACTACCGCCGCATCAACCCCATCATTCCTGAAGAACTCAGCGAAATGGACAACGCTGACGCTGAGAACATCAAAGGGCTGATGGCCAAAGCACAAGAGGCCATTGACGACAACACCGAGGAAATTGACCGTATTTGCGAACTATTGTCCTAAATCAAATTCAGATGAAACCAACACTCCATGCCCTGCTCATCGCTATTTACGACTACCCAAACCCTGCCGACCACCTCAAAGGCCCTGCCCGTGATATTGAGCAAATAAGGGAGCATCTTACTGCTTTTTGCGAAAAAAACGGGTATGAAAAGCCAAATTTCATCGAAAGGGTGAATGCACAGGCGAGCCGACAAGGCATTATTGACGCTTACAAAGAGTTTGAAAAAGCCAATCCGGGCGACACTTGCCTCGTGTATTACAGCGGCCACGGCTACCGCATGAAGGCGCACCCCGCTTTTGCATTGGATTCAAATGGCATGCACGAGGCGCTTTATTGCTACGATGCGGGCGACAACGGCGGTCGGGGGCTTTTGGACAAAGAGCTGGCCTACCTCGGCTGGAAGCACGTGGAGCAGCAAAACAAGGGGCTTCATTTCGTTGAAATCTTCGATTGCTGCCATGCGGGCGGCATCACCCGTGCGCCCTTGAGCTCGGATGATAAAATGCCGAAAGCCCGCTCCAGGGAGGCTGCGATGGGTATCAAGCTCAAACTAGAGGACTACTGGGGGCACGAGGAGTATTCTGGCTACAAAGCCTATTCCGTCCATAAAAAAGGCATGGTGCAGGCACCTGTTGCGAAGCGCATACAAATGGCCGCCGCCAAATCGGACGAAACCGCCAAGGAAAACTACCTGCCCGAAGCGGGCGGCAGGGTGGCGGGTTATTTCACCACCAGCCTTTGCATGGAGTTGCAAGCTGCCGATTATCAAATTTCCTACTCGGAACTGTTGGACAAAGCTTGGTTCAAAGTGAAGGAATTTGCAAGGTCGGGCATAAAAGTGAACGGCGACCAATCGCCTATCCTAGATACGGAGCGGGAGGACATTTACAGCGGCTTCGGCACGGGCAAGGCACTGCAAGTAAACAGGACCTACGTTGTCGGCTACGATTATGCGAACAAGCGCTGGTTGCTGAGGGCCGGAGCGGCATTGGGCATTCCAACGATGGGCAAGACTTTGGTGAAAATAGCTGGGGACGATGCCACTTACCAATTG
>JADLHE010000093.1 GCA_020848965.1 Saprospiraceae bacterium | reverse complement strand
GTATCAAAAAATCAACATTTTCTACATTTATATTTTTTTCTCCTGTGATAATATTCCCAACAAAAAATCCCGCAACTAGTCCATTAGATTCACAACTCGTCAACAAGCATTGACCGAATTCCTCTTTATTTACAATAATTCTTATTTTTTCATCTTCGTTATTATCCAAATTCAACATAATTTGCACTGGATTATTTGCTGCCTTACCTGAAAAACACAGCCCTAATTTGGGAAACCAATTGTACTTTATTTCTCCAGTAACAACATAATTAAAAGGAGAACGAACCAACTGATATTCTCCTGAATATATTACTACTGGCTCATTAGGAATAGCCATAGAGTACTTTGAGACAAGTGCCTGTGGAAGGTCTTTTATCATGAGCAGCATGTTTTTAGGTTAGCTAAGAAATTCCCACAACCACAAGCCGGGTCGAGGAACCGGAGCTTGCCGATTTTATCGTGGAAGGCCCGTAGTTTATTTTTGTTCGACTGCACGGACTTGAACTTCGCCCGCAGCACATCCATGAACAGGGGGTCTATCAGGCGGCGGATGTTCTTCTCGGAAGTATAGTGCGCCCCAAGACTTCGGCGCTCGCTGGCGTTCATCACCGACTGGAACAGTGAGCCGAAGATGGCCGGGGATATGTCCGCCCAACCAAAACTGCAACATTTTTGCAGGGCGAGCATGGTCTGCTCCGTGAAGGCGGGCACCTGGGTTATAGGCTTTTCAAACAGGCCGCCGTTCACGTAGGGGAACAGCTTGAAGGCTGCCAAGTCGCCCTTTTCGTCGTCCTCTGTCGCCCAATTGACCGAGAAGTGCATGGCCCTGCGTTCTATATCGTGCCAGTTGTAAGTGTCGTTCATACTACCGTGTCTGCGTATTGGATTGTTCTACTATATATGTATGTCAAGGCTTGCGGCCTTCATTTGGCATTTCGTTGGCTAAGCCAAACTTCATGCTGTTATTGGCTGCGGGTGTGAAGGTAAAGAATTGTTGCAAACCTCCAAAAATGAATGATTTTTTTTTAGGAAGGTTCAATGTTTTATGAGTCGTCACCAATATTTTGTGAGACGTCACTCGCTCGTCGTGAGTCGTCATCAACATTTTGTGAGACGTCACTCGCTCGTCGTGAGTCGTCACCAATATTTTGTGAGTCGTCACCAATGCAGCGGGGCTTCTCACTCGTGCAAAATCATTTCTAGGCAAGTTTGGGGCAGATTTTTCATTTATTTTTTACAAATACATTTTTATTTTAAGTTGTTGGCACGGATGTTGAGCCAATGACGGCAAGGGTTTACAGCAGTTTCTGGGGGTTTTTATGGCCCTTTAGGCTGTTGGTTCCCGATTTCGTGACAATAGGCTTGTCACTTCATTTCTCACTAAAAAAAATACGCAATCATGGCAAAGAAAACCGTTGCCGAACCCGCCGCCCCCGCTCCGGGGACTAAGAAGAAAAAATCCGACCTTGTACTGAACATCCATGGCAAAATTGACTACTTCTGGGAGTTGAACCTGCTGTCATGGCAGTATTGCGACGAGTACCAAGACCGCTTGGTGCTGGATGCGCCGTACCTGACCAAGGCGTACATCGAGGAGCAGGTGAACTATATAACGGCCACGCAACTGCTGCCGAACAACGTGGTGCGCAACTCGGAGAACACGAGGTCGCTGGATGTGGCGAAGGACGAACTAAACCTGCTGGTGAACCTGGCCGCCAAGCTGGACGCTTCCCTTGGGAAGTACACCGATGGCAACAAGGCCAAGTATGAGGTGGAGCGCAAGGCATCGGGGCTGGAGAGTTTCCGCAGTGCCACGGCCGATAAGTTTGCGGTGACCAGCACCTTTATCGTTTCTTGCAACAACTATCTCAATGCCTACGGGAAACTGCTGGTGGATGCCGGGGCGATGTCGCCCAGTTTTTCTCAGACCTTCAAGGATGCGGGCATAGCGTTCAACACGGCCAAGAAGGGCAATACCAATACAAAACAATCCTCGAAGCAAGGCACCGAGACGGTGGCCATGCGGGTGGCGGAGATAAAGAAACAGGTGAAGCTGATGCAGGACTTCGGCAAGGCCGCCTTCAAGGACGAACCCGATGTGCTCAAGTTCTTCACGGAGGACTACCTGCTGGAGGCCGTGCGCAGCAAACACCCGGCGGGCCTGAACGGTCGCACCACCTGGCCGCTGGCCGAGGGCATGGAAAAGGCGAAGCCAGCGGCTGGCCTATTGGTGGAGGTGCTGGACGATAAAATCAAATCGGAGTTGACGAACAAGGAGGGCCGCTTTATCTTCAAACAATTGAGCGCCGGGCAGCACCGGGTGCGCATCAGCAGTCCGCCGGGGGCCGCCGAGCCTATCAAGCCAGTGGAACTGACGGTGACGCTGTCGGCGGGCATCAGCCTGCGCCGAAATGTGACGGTGGTGCCTACCCCCGTGATGCCCATTGTTGAGGTGGTGCCTGCGCCGCTGGTGGCCATGGTGGAGTCAGCCGTTGCCCCCGCTACCAACGGACAATCGCTGGTGCAATCCCTCTCGGAGCTGAACCATGCCAATATGAACGGGGCGGCTGTGTAAAAGAAAAATTTGTTTTAATACTTGGCCTATTTAAAAGCATCGAACGGTTTTACGGTCGGTGCTTTTGTTTTTTGGGGATTTTGCTTGAAACGATAAACTCTCAAATACCCTATCTCATTTGTTTGAAGTGGTAAAATTGCTTAGCGCAATCGTATTTTGGGGCGAAATTCATGATGCTATGCTGCAAATAAAAACCCTTATCGTGGACGATGAAAAGCCCGCCGTGGAGCTGCTGCTGGCCTACGCCGCCAAAATCCCAGAGCTGGCGGTGGTCGGCACGGCGCACAGTGCCATTGCTGCCAAGGGCATCTTGCAGGAGCGGCCCGTTGACCTGCTCTTCCTCGACATCCAAATGCCCGACCTGACGGGCCTCGAACTTTTGCGGATGCTGAAAAACCCGCCCGCCGTGGTGCTGACGACGGCCTATTCGGAGTTTGCACTGGAAAGCTACGAATTGGATGTGCTGGATTATTTGTTGAAACCGATTGAGTTTGGGCGATTTTACAAGGCGGTGTCGAAAGCCCTTGCAGCGGCGGGTTCGTGGGGGGCGCCAG